>NZ_ATCO01000183.1:0-12735 GCF_000422025.1 Geobacillus sp. WSUCF1
GTGCTTGTTGCGCTCGTCATTGCTGCATCGATGCGCATCGTCGGCGTGCTCCTCATCTCGTCGCTCATGACGCTGCCGGTGGCGGCGAGCATCCGCATCGCCAAAAGTTTTAAACAGGTGATCGGGCTTTCGATTTTGTTCGGGGAGCTGGCCGTCATCGCCGGGCTCTGGGCGGCGTATGAGCTAGACTGGGCGCCGGGTGGAACGATCGTCATCGCAGCGGTTGTCATTTTGCTTTTCGCACTCGGATGGAAAAGGGGGCGGCAGCGATGAATATCGACGAAGCGTTGCAGTTGATGAAAGAGAAAGGATTTAAATATACGGAAAAACGGAGACAAATGCTTGAGTTGTTTGCCGAAAGCGACAAATACTTGACGGCCAAAGACGTGCTTGAAGCGCTCCGTCCCCTCTATCCGGGCTTGAGCGTTGATACTGTGTACCGCAATTTGTCGCTCTTTACGCTGCTTGGCATTTTGGAAATGACCGAGCTTTCCGGGGAGAAACATTTCCGTTTTGCCTGCGGCGCCCGCCGCCACCACCATCATTTCATTTGCATCCAGTGCGGAAAAACGAAGAAGATTGACGCTTGTCCGATGGACGGGTTTGCGGCGCAGCTCGATGGGTATGAGATCACGGACCATAAGTTTGAAATTTACGGCACATGTCCGCAATGTCAACAGAGGGGCTGATCCCAAAACGCATTCGCGTTTTGGATCAGCCCTTTGTTTATGGCTGGAGGCGCTGTTCGATTTCTCGCTTTGCTTCAAGCCAGTTATTGACGCGGATGACGTTTTCGGGGAGCGGGCCTTGGTTGTACGGGGTGTCGAACAAAATGACGGGAATGCCGCATGTTTTGGCGATTTCGCAGGCATTATCGTACTTGTCTTCAAAGAAGGCCGACAGCTTATATTGGCGGACGGCGGCGATTTTGTCGTGCGACCCAATCAGATCAATATGGTGGTAATGGACGCCGTGCCGCCGGAACCAGCGCTCGGTGAGATCATACAAATGGCGGCCGCGGGCGCTGATGTAATACAGCTCGTATTTGTCTTTCCAGCTGTCAATCACCTCAAGCGCATAGCGGGCAAGCGGAGCCCTCTCATAAATATCCGCTTCGTTTTCCTCAAGCCAGCGGTCCATTTCTTCCTCCGCCACGCCGTATAACGGCGCCAAATTGTATTGCGTAATGTCGTGTAATGCGAGCTCTTTGCCGAATGCTTCGTTTAAATACGGAATGAACGTGCTCGGACATGTCACCGTGCCGTCAATGTCGATGCCAAGCCGTTTTTTCACCGCTTCATCCTCCTGTTAGAAAATATTCACACTGATAAAATAACGCCGGTTTCTCATACTAATAATGCTTCTTACTTTAGGAAAGCGAGGGAAGCATATGGCAGACGACCGCGAGCGCACGTATAACGGAAGTTACGTGCAATCGATCGGAAAAGAGGAACCAGAACGCAATTTTATGGAAGAAACAGCGGCGGAAGTCGCTGAACCGATTCGCCGCGGCGACGAACGGGACGAAGAACGCGCGGACGGCGCCGGGCTCGGCTGGCTCGCTTTGGCCCTGTCCATCATCGCCTTGTTTATTTGGCCGATTTTGTTAGGGGCGGCCGGCATTATTGTCGGGTTTATCGCGCGCCGGCGCGGCGCAGAGACGCTCGGTGCGTGGGCCATCGGCATCGGCGTCATCGCTATTCTCGTCCGCCTGTTTATTATGCCGTTTTATACGTAAAAAGCGAGGGTGTCCCCAAGCGGGGACGCCCTTTCTCGTTGTGCAGGAACCTTCCGCTCATTGGGCGGCGCTGCCTTTCAGAGCGGCTTTGTTTTCCTTTTGCTTTGCAAAGTATTCTTCCGCCAGCTTGTCGATTTCTTTTTTCAGTTCTTCCACCATTTGCTCTTCCGGTACTTTTCGGACGATTTTGCCGTGGCGGAACAACAAGCCTTCGCCACGGGCGCCGGCAATGCCGATGTCGGCTTCCCGTGCTTCCCCTGGTCCGTTGACGGCGCAACCGAGCACGGCGACTTTGATTGGCGCCTTAATTTTGGCGATATAGTCTTCGATTTCATTGGCGATGCTGATCAAATCGATCTCAATCCGCCCGCACGTCGGGCAGGAAATGAGCGTCGCCGCATTGGAAGCGAGTCCGAACGTTTTTAAAATTTCGCGCGCCACTTTTACCTCTTCAACCGGGTCGGCGCTTAACGAAACGCGGATCGTATTGCCGATGCCTTTGCTTAAAATGGCGCCGAGTCCAACCGCGCTTTTGATCGTGCCGGAGAAAAGCGTGCCCGCTTCGGTGATGCCGACATGGAGCGGGTAGTCGAACGTGCGCGCCGCTTTTTCGTACGCTTCAATGGCGAGGCGTACGTCGGACGCCTTTAACGAAACGATAATATCGTGAAAATCAAGTTCTTCTAAAATGCGGATATGATATAAGGCGCTCTCAACCATGCCGTCGGCTGTTGGATATCCATATTTTTCTAAAATGCGTTTTTCCAGCGATCCAGCGTTGACGCCGATGCGAATCGGTACGCCGCGCTCTTTCGCTGCTTTCACGACCGCTTCGACTTTTTCGCGGCGCCCGATGTTGCCTGGATTGATGCGGATTTTATCGACGCCGCCTTCGATCGCTTTCAGCGCCAATTTATAGTCAAAGTGGATGTCGGCGACAAGCGGGATGTTGATTCGCTTTTTGATTTCCGGTATGGCCTCAGCCGCCCGCTCGTCCGGGCAGGCGACGCGGACGATTTGGCACCCCGCTTCCTCGAGACGGTGGATTTGCGCCACCGTCGCTTCGACATCGTGCGTTTTTGTCGTCGTCATGCTTTGAATGATGACTTCGTTGTTGCCGCCGATTGTCAGCGGACCGACGCGGACCGGCCGAGTCTTTGAACGATGGATGATTTCACCCACGGGAATTCGCTCCTTTTGCATTCAAGTCGCTTTCTGCATTATTGTAACAGTGCCATCCGCCGTTTGACAAGCGATTCGCCGGTTAGCGATAGATCGGCACTTTATAAGTTTTCCCGATTTTTAATGTTTGCGCATGTTCGCCTGGATTTAACCGTTCAAAATCACGGATCAGCTGCTCGAGCGGAACGGGCAATGGGCCGTTGAGTTCTTTCTCGATGATGGACAACAACGTATCGCCAGGGCGAATGGTCACCGTCCGGTACGGGATGGCCGCCTGTTTCGACTGGACAACGGCTGCCGCTGTTTCAGATGAAGGGTGAAGCGTTCCGATGACAAGGTCGCGGTAAACGATATAACTGGAAAGAACGAGAAGCAGGAGAAACATGAATTTTTTCATGACGCTTCCTCCGCATGGGTATATCTATTTCATATGTATGCTTGTCCAGCGAAAATATGTCTTCCTTAGCAAGGTCGTTGAGTTCATGAGGAAAACACTTCAACAAAAGAATGTCTCCAATTTGAAAAACGGCATCACCGTTCTTCTTTGCCTTCAAGGCTCGCTTGACGGCTTTTTGAAAATATTCCTGTTTTTTGTCTTTACAGAAACTTAACAACTGCTTTATAAGGGCCTAACAATGTCTCGCTACAATGGTCTTGTACGTTGAAAGTACGAAAACAAAACGGGGGGATTTCTGAATGTGGAGCAAACGAGTCAAATTGGGATTGGCCGCCTTGTTGATGACCGGCGTTTTGGCCGGCTGCGGGCAGACTGAAAAGAACAACGCGGGCGGCAATGAAGGAACGGCAAAGAAAGAAGAAACCTACTCCGGCACCATTGCACTAGCAGGATCTACAGCGCTTCAGCCGCTGGCAGAGGAAGCGGCAAACGCGTTTATGGAAAAGTATCCGGACGTATCGATCACCGTTCAAGGCGGCGGCAGCGGTACGGGCGTCAACCAAGTGGCAGCCGGCGCCGTGCAAATCGGCAACTCGGATGTGCCGGCGGCGGAGAAGCTGGACGACAAATCGAAAGCGTCAGAGCTTGTTGACCATAAAGTGGCCGGCATCGCCTTTGCGATTGTGGTTAACGACGATGTGAAGGTCGATAATTTAACGACGAAGCAAATTCAAGATATTTTCAGCGGAAAGATTAAAAACTGGAAAGAAGTCGGCGGACCAGATGAAGCCATTCACGTGATCAACCGTCCGGCGTCATCGGGTACGCGGGCGACATTTGAGAAAACGATCATGAAAGGCGTAAAAGTCGATGATTCCATCGGTACGGTGCAAGATTCGAACGGAGCGGTCGAACAGGCGATCAGCTCGACGCCGGGCGCTGTCAGCTATGTAGCGATGTCGTATTTAATCGGGGAAAAGAAAAACTTGAAAACGGTCAAAATTGACGGCGCGGAACCGACGGTGGAAAACATCCGCACGGAAAAGTACCCGTTTTGGTCGTATGAATACATGATTACCAAAGGGGAAGCGAAGGAAGAAGTGCGAGCGTTTATCGACTTTGTCAAGAGCGAAGAATTTGCGCCGACCGTTAAAAAGATGGGGTATATCCCGATGACGGAATTGGAGTAGAGAAGGGCGGAAGGCCGGCTCGTTAGGCCGGCCTTTGACAATGGAGGGATGAAGCCATGCAACAAATGCATACGAAACGGCGGAATCGCTGGCTTGAAGAGTACATCGGCCGCACGTTTGCGGTCATCTGCGGCTGGCTGATCGTTCTGATTACGGTGACGATGATCATCTTTTTGGCGGTAAAGGGAATTCAGTCCTTTACGGACAGCGGTCTTTCGCTTTCCGACATGTTGCTTTCGATGCAATGGGATCCAAACGGCACGCCGCCGAAGTATGGGGCGCTCATTTTTATTGTTGGCTCGATGCTCGTCTCGCTTGGCGCTTTGTTGATCAGTGCGCCGATCGCGTTGGCGTTGGCGATTTTCATGAACTTTATCGCTCCCAAATGGTTCGTTTCGTTGCTGAAGCCGGTGCTGGAGCTGCTTGTCGGCATTCCGTCGGTGGTGTATGGCTGGCTTGGGGTGACGATTCTCGTTCCGCTCTTGCGCGAATGGTTCGGAGGCTCCGGCTTTAGTCTGTTGGCGGGGATCATCGTCCTTAGTATGATGATTTTGCCGACCATCACCAGCATTGCGGCCGACGCCTTGGCCAATGTCCCGATGACGTATATGGAAGCATCATACGGGCTTGGCTCTACGCGTTGGCAGGCGATTTCCCGCGTCATCGTTCCGGCGGCGAAAGCCGGGATTGCCACCGGCGTCGTTCTCGGCTTGGCGCGGGCGTTTGGCGAGGCGCTTGCTGTGCAGATGGTGATCGGCAATACGATTAAGCTGCCTTCAGGCCTTGACAGCCCGACGGCGACGTTAACAAGTGTATTGACGATGGATATGGCAAATACGATCAACGGAACACCATGGAACAACGCGTTATGGACATTGGCGCTCATTTTGCTCTTGATCTCGTTTTTCTTCATTGCCGTGATCCGTTTGGTCGGCCCGAGAAAGGAGCGATAAGATGACAGCGCGAATGATCGATAAAGTTTGGACAGGCATTTTCTATGCGGTGGCTGCTGCAGTCATCGGGTTGCTCATGTTCTTTTTTGCCGTTGTGTTGTCGAAAGGAGCGGGGTTTTGGCAACCTGAGTTTCTGTTCGGACGGCCGAGCAATACGCAAGCGGGCGGCGGCATTGGTCCGCAGCTCATCAATTCATTTTATATGTTGGTTGTGACATTGCTTTTGTCGGTTCCGCTTTCGTTGGGAGCTGGAATTTATTTGGCTGAATACGCCAAACAAGGGCGGATCGTCGGGTTCATTCGCCTTTGCTTGGAAACGATGGCATCATTGCCGTCGATTGTCGTCGGGTTGTTTGGATTGTTGGCGTTTGTCACCTTGACGGGTTGGGGCTATACGCTGCTCGGCGGAGCGTTAGCCGTCACGATCATCAATTTGCCTGGATTGACGCGCATTTGCGAAACGGCGATTTTGGATGTTCCAGCCAACATTAAAGAGGGGAGTCTTGCCCTTGGAGCGACGCGCTGGCAGACGTTGGTCAAAGCGGTGCTTCCGGCCGCCATCCCGCAAATTGTCACCGGCGTCATTTTATCGGCTGGGCGCATTTTCGGCGAAGCGGCTGTTTTCATTTATACCGCTGGGCTGACGACTCCGATGCTTCGTTGGGATGCGGATTGGGGCAGCCAGGCCAACCCGCTGAACGTGTTCCGGCCGGCCGAAACGCTGACGGTGCATATTTGGAAATTGAATTCGGAAGGCATTGTCCCAGACGCAAAGCTGATCGCGGCCAAATCGGCGGCTGTATTGATGGTGGCCGTTCTTTTATTCAATTTGGCCGCACGGCTCGCTTCTTCCTTGCTTGCGCGGCATTTCTCCGGGGGGCGGCGCGCGCGTCGAGGACGAGGAGAAAGAAGCAAAGCAGCGTAAGCACAAAAAAAGCTGTCCTGCATCAACAGGCAGCTTTTTTATATTTCCCGTTTGGCTGATGGCACTTCCTTGACTGCCAAAAAGAGAACGACAAGCGAAACGAACCAATGGATCAACGCGCCGTAGGGCACGACCGCTTGCACCGTTTCCATCACGGTGAAAAAGACGGTCGACAGCGTAATGGCGTAAGCCGACATCACCCATGTATGGCGGTAGCGCAGCGTTTTGTCGAGCACGCCGGCAAGAATCAGGCCGAAAAAGGCAAAGATGCACACGCTGATGAATTTCCCGGCGCAGGCGAGCACGTATAAAACGAGCCCAAAAAGCGGGATGAGGACAGGGAGAAGCGACTGAAGACCGGCGATGAACGCGCGAACGTCTTCGTCGGTAATGGTCACATCCGGAAACGTGGCATAGCTGTAATGCTGCGCCTGATGGCCGGCGACGAGCACGGCCTCATGCTTCAAGAGCGCGATGGCGTTCGGAAACTGCTCGACGTTCTCACTCGTCACTTTGCCGGTGCTGTCAAAAATGATCGTAAATCCGCCTTGATCAATATGAATCGGCGTGGCCGCCTCCGAGTGAAGTTCGCCGTTTTCAATCGAAAACGGCGGCAACTCGTTATTCAATAAGGCGCTCGTTGTGCGGATGCCTTCCATAAGCGACGAGGAGACATAGTAAAACGTCGGAAGAATGGACAGCAAAGTCAGCAAAAACAAATAACCGATCGTTTTCCCAATTCCCTGAAATCGAAAGCGGGCGATGTCTTTTGGAGAATATAAGCTTTTCCACAGTTGGACGAATACGTTCATCGCAGACACACCTTTCTTTGTCTCCTTTTCCATTGTAGCCGGGAAAGAGGAAGAATTCAACTTGAGACAAAGAAAAAGCGGGCATCTTCCCGCTTTAGTCAGAAGGCAAATGAAAGGTTTCAAGCAAGGCGCGCCATTGCAACACCCGTTCATTTAGTGCATCGGCTTCGGAACGAATGGCAGCCATGGCATTGTGCTGGTTGTCGGTAAAATGCGAAATTTGCTCCATCGACGAAGCAATCTGTTGGGCGACGGTGGCAATCTCTGCGATATGTTCACGCATTTCGCTGATTTGCCGCTCGATGGCGGCGAATTGTTCTGAAATTTGCAGCGTATGTGCGGATGAATGCGACACCATGGTGGTGATTTCTTCAAAGGCTTGTTGGCTTTCCGTGAACGTTTTTTTTCGTTTCATCGAGTTGTTTTGCGCTTTCTTTCATCGATTGAACCGCGGCCTCGATTTGGCTTTGCACATCTTGGCTCCTTGCAAATCACTTGAACTAGAAAATGCAGCCAGCCATTGGTCTGTACGCAAAACACCTTGCTTCTTTTTCAATATATCGCGCACGACCTGTTCGGGCAGCATTTGGTTAGGCGAGGATGGCCGTTTTGCCACCGCCCTTCCCGTTTTCGTTACAATCAATTGCACCGGATGAAGGTGTAAGGCGTGGAATTTCCGTTCATTTAACGTCAATGAATAATTCAGTTTTTGAGAAAACGCTTCATTGGTCGTTGTCGCTTTTAAAATAGAAATTTTTTCAACCATCGTTTCGCTTGATAGCTGCAACTGTTGTTGGATCGACTGAATCGCTGAATGGCGCCCTTGAATATAGCCGATTGAGGTGATGACAAGGGCCGACAACGTCGTTGTAAGCACCATGGCCATCATGGCAATGGTCTCAAGTCGAAAGGCGTTCCATAAAGAACGTGATCGCTTTGTTTCCATTTTCGCTGAGTTCCCCCTTAACTGGAAGCTATTTTATACTATAACTTGCCATTATGAAGAAATGGTCAACGTTGTGTTGAAAATATGTAAATAAAAAGCTCGTTTCCCCCGCCCGCAACAGGGTTCGACGATATGTGTGTTGAAAATATGGAAACAAAAAACGAGGACAAGCAAATCGATTGAAACATTGTGCCAACTTTGGTAAGCTAATCTCAAGCGAACGCGTTGGCGTTCGTGTACATAAACCAAAAAGGAGGAGATCGGTATGCCATTTGAATTGCCAGCATTGCCGTATCCGTACGATGCCCTGGAGCCGCACATCGACAAAGAAACGATGAACATTCACCACACGAAGCACCATAACACATACGTGACAAATTTGAATGCGGCGCTTGAAGGGCATCCGGATTTGCAAAACAAATCGCTCGAAGAATTGCTCAGCAATTTGGAAGCCCTTCCGGAAAGCATTCGCACGGCGGTGCGCAACAACGGCGGCGGCCATGCGAACCACTCGCTTTTCTGGACGATTTTGTCGCCAAATGGCGGCGGTGAGCCGACAGGTGAGCTGGCTGAGGCGATCAACAAAAAATTCGGCAGCTTCACCGCGTTTAAAGACGAGTTTTCGAAAGCAGCGGCTGGCCGTTTCGGTTCTGGTTGGGCATGGCTTGTCGTGAACAACGGCGAGCTGGAAATTACGAGCACGCCGAACCAAGATTCGCCGATTATGGAAGGCAAAACGCCGATTCTCGGCTTGGACGTTTGGGAGCATGCGTACTACTTGAAATACCAAAACCGCCGTCCGGAATACATTGCCGCATTCTGGAACATTGTCAACTGGGACGAAGTGGCGAAACGGTACAGCGAAGCGAAAGCGAAGTAATCAACAAAGCGGGGCGAAACAAAACGCCCCGCTTTTTTTCGCGACGGAGGGTGCAGGCAAAAGAAGCGGTTTTCTTCGCGCCGGGTGCATAGAGGCTGCGGAAACGGCCACACTACCGGATAGATGAAAAGGGGAGTTTGCAATGGCATTTTTCCAAAAACTAACCGGCCAAGAACAAGTGAACCGCGATTTGTTGCTTTTGCTTTGCATCGGTGGGGTTTACGCGCTCGGTGTTTCCCTGTCGAACACGTTTGTCAACATTTATTTATGGAAACAGACCGGCGATTTCCGCGACTTGGCGCTATACAATTTGGCGATTGTCACGATGCAGCCGCTGACGTTTATTTTCGCCGGCCGGATGGCAAAACAAATTGACCGCATTCTCGTTTTGCGGCTTGGCGTGTCGTGTTTAGCCGTTTTTTTTTGTCACGGTTTTGCTGGTCGGCTCTCGCGCCCATCAATATTTGCTTTTTCTCGGTGCGCTGCTCGGCGTCGGCTATGGTTTTTATTGGCTGGCATTTAACGTGTTGACATTTGAAATTACCGAACCGGAGACGCGCGACTTTTTTAACGGTTTTTTCGGGGTGTTGACCTCATCAGCCGGCATGATCGGGCCGATTGTCGCCGGTTATATCATCTCATCGCTCCATGGAGCGAAAGGGTATACGTTCGTTTTCTCGCTGTCGCTCGGCTTGTTTCTTGTCGCTGTGCTGCTCAGCTTTTTCTTGAAGCGCCGCGCGGCCGCGGGAAACTATTTGTTCGTCCGCATTTTAAAGGAGCGGAATGAAAACCGGAACTGGCGGCTCATTACGAATGCCCACTTTTTTCAAGGATTGCGCGAAGGCACGTTTGTGTTTATCATTTCCGTGCTTGTGTACGTCACTTCTGGAAGTGAATGGGCGCTCGGCAAATTCGGGCTTGTCAACTCGTTTACATCGTTTGTCGCCTATTATGCCGTCTCCCGGCTGATCAAGCGTGAATATCGGATGAAAGCGATTTTGTTGGGAGGAGCGCTGCTATATGGGGCGATTTTTTTTGATCGTTTTCCATCCGACCTATCCGCGCCTCATTCTTTATGCCATCACGATCGCCATTGCGTATCCATTGCTGCTTGTTCCGTATTCCTCCTTGACGTTTGACGTCATCGGAAAGAGCTGGAAATCGGCCGAGGCGCGCGTCGAATACATCGTTGTCCGCGAATTGTTTTTAAACGCCGGACGGGTGGCGTCGATTTTCGCCTTTTTGACAGCTGTGGCGCTCTTTGGCGAAGAAGCTGGCATCCGCGTGTTGATGTTTGTGTGCGGAGCCGGGCATTTGGTGATTTATTGGTTTGTCCGCCGCATTCGTTTCACCGATGGCCATCCGGAGCACGGCCGGCGCGAGCGGCTTTTGCTTCGGCCGAAGCTGGCCGGCGAACGAGGCCGTTCGCCGGTGTGAGGGGCCAAGTTTTTCCCTAGCCATGACCGACTTTTTCTTTTACAATAGGGGGAGGAGAAGGAGGACCGGGGGATGAAACGGAAAAAGCGAGCACAAGTGCCGATTCGGTTAAACATTTTGTTTTTCTTTGTTTTTTTGTTGTTTTCAGCACTGATTTTACGCCTTGGCGTCGTACAAATCGTCTACGGTGAAGATTATCGGCGCGAAGTGGAGCGAACGCAGGATGAAATCGTCAGCACGCCGGTGCCGCGCGGCAAAATTTACGATCGATTCGGCCGCGTGATCGTCGACAACACACCGCAAAAGGCGATTACGTACACGCGCTCCAAAACGACACAGCCGGAAGAAATATTGGACATAGCAAGGAAACTTGCCCAATACATCGACATTCCCGATGCTGAGAAAAAAGTAACTGAGCGCGATATGAAAGATTATTGGATTTTAACGCATCCGAAAGAAGCGAAACGGAAGGTGAGCGAACAAGAACGGAAAAAGCTCGCTGATCAAGGATTGACGCAAAAAGAGATCGACAAAAAAGTGTACGAGTGGACGCTCGATCGCATCACCAAGCAAGATTTGGCGCAAATTTCGAAAGCAGAGCTTGAAGTGATCGCCATTAAACATGAGATGGAGAGCGGCTACGCCTTGACGCCACAGACGGTCAAAAGCAAAGGAGTGACCGACCGCGAATATGCGGTCGTCAGCGAGCATTTGAGCGAGCTGCCCGGCGTCAATACGACGGTGGATTGGGACCGGAAATACGTGTATGACAATACATTCCGCTCTGTGCTCGGCAGTGTGACGGAAGAAGACGAAGGCGTCCCGCGCGAACGGCTCGATTACTTTTTAGCCCGCGACTACAGCCGCAATGACCGCGTCGGCAAAAGCTATTTGGAGATGCAGTATGAAGAAGTGCTGCACGGCAAAAAGGCAAAAGTGAAAAACGTTGTTGACAAATCGGGCAATGTCATCTCGGTTGAGCAAGTGTATCCAGGCGAGCGCGGCAAAGACCTCGTGTTAACCATTGATGCCGAGCTCCAGCAAAAGGTTGAGCAAATCATTCAACAAGAGATTCTGGCGACGAAGCGCAAAGGCCGATCGCCGCTCTTGGACCGGGCGTTTGTCGTCATGATGAACCCGAAGACGGGCGAAGTGTTGGCGATGGCCGGCAAGCTTCTTCAAGACGGCAAATTTGTCGACTTTGCCATCGGCAACATCACGTCCGCCTATGCGATGGGATCGGCGGTGAAAGGGGCGACTGTCCTTACTGGTTTTCAAACGGGAGTGCTCCATCCGAATACGTATATCAAGGACGAGCCGCTGTATATTAAAAAGACTCCGGTGAAAAAATCGTGGAAAACGATGGGGACGATCAACGAGCTGACGGCGCTCAAGCAGTCATCGAACGTCTATATGTTCAAAACAGCGATCGCCATCGGGGGCGGTGTGTATCGTCCGCACGCGCCGCTTCGCATCAATCCAGAGGCATTTGCGACGATTCGCCACTATTTCAGCCAATTTGGCTTGGGCGTCAAAACAGGCATTGACTTGCCGAATGAACTCGGCGGCTTCCAAGGACAAAGTACAATTCCTGGTCTTTTGCTTGACTTGGCGATCGGCCAGTACGACATGTATACGCCGATGCAGCTGGCGCAATACGTCTCGACGATCGCCAACGGCGGCTATCGGATGAAGCCGCAGCTTGTCAAAGAAATTCGTGAGCCGTCGGCTGACGGAAAAAAACTTGGCCGGATCATGAAACGGTTCGAACCGGTTGTGCTAAACCGGATTGATATGAAGACGGAATACATCAAGCGGGTGCAAGAAGGATTCCGCCGTGTGATGCAAGAGCCGGGCGGAACGGCGTATTCGTACTTTGCGAGTGCTTCGTACAAGCCGGCCGGCAAAACGGGGACGGCAGAGGCGTTTTACGATGGACCGATCCAAAGCCGACGGAATGATCCAACGTACAACTTGACGCTTGTTGGCTATGCGCCGTACAACGATCCAGAAGTGTCGTTCGCCGTTGTCGTCCCGTGGGCGACGCAAGGGGAGAGCGACGGGATTAATGACCGGATCGGCCGCCGCATTTTGGACGCCTATTTTGAATTGAAAGCGAAGCGGGCGGCCGGAGGCGGGAGCAGCTTCGATGCGCAAGGCGGTGCGGAGGCCGCCGATGCGCGCTGACATGAAAGGCGCCTAGCCAGGCGCCTCTTTTTTTGCGCTTGCAAAAAAATGGCTCTTCACTAAAAGTTGTACTTGATTTTTTCTGAAC
>NZ_ATCO01000184.1:0-2796 GCF_000422025.1 Geobacillus sp. WSUCF1
TTTTTATTGTTCGTTTTCGATTTCATTTTTAGCATCCTTCTTGTTACGTTCTGTATACCATATCATCTTCACATTTTAATTGTGTCACATCCGCTTTCATACTTTTAGCGATGTCTTGAGTTCTGATGAAATAACAAAAACTCCCGAAAGAACCATTTTTGGATTATTTTCTCTACACATCCGCTAGATTATTCTTTGGGATAACATACAAAAAGGCACAATTTAACATAACGGGTTTGGTTGTTGAGTATAAAATTGAAAAAAGTAATACAAAAAGGAGTTCAATTCGCATATGAATTGGACTCCTTTTATTTGTTGATATATCAATGTTTTATTGAATTTATCACCATTAATCGCATTATAATTAGCAAGTGACTGCTGACCAACAGACAGTATTCCAAATATGTGTTAAAATTGATGCTAATTGGACATAAATTCATTGATGACTTCCCTTTATCGTGTATTTGCCAAAGAAATTCGCTTATCTAATGCCCACCATTTTCTTTGTCAAACGGATAAAACAAAATCTCGGAAACAAGCTCGTGAGGAATTTATTCAAGCAGGAGTGGATTTAATCAACTGGGGAATTAACTTTGGTTATGATTACAAGTTCTTTGCAGAAATTGGCTTTTCTGAAACTGGAAGAATTATTTCATACACACCAATTTCATAAGAAAGTCATTTCAGGTGGCAGCAGTCATTATGAATACGCTGATAATTCGATTGAACATCCACTTGCGACAATTGACAGAGGATTTCGATGAATTGATTGTACAACCAATCTTTCATCATTCGAACCAAAGGACATTGCTAATCGTGAATGACAACGCCACGAATACCTTTATCCAGCACATTCGAAGACGGCTATCTATTTTAGAAAGACCATTGATAACAGCTCGTGGTGACGGAAAAAGCTATATCTATTCAAACTTTAACTCAAAGTATGCTCAAATGGCTCTTACCATACTTCGGACTTACTACAATTTTTGTTTAGCATACAAAACAAAGGAGACAGTAGGAACACCTGCTCAACGATTAGGCATTGCAAAAAAACAATTTGATTTAAAAGAAATAATCTATATGCAATAACCTTAAGGGATTTGATATTTTATAGGACCAAATCAGTATACGATTTGTTTTTTATTTTTTGCTGAAATATCAATATTTTTTGACTAAATCCTTTTTAATGATTTTGGTATTTTATGTTAAACTGAATATATAGATTACTCAGAAAGTTAGCAAAGGGAAAATTAACCCATGAGGGGGAAGTGTATGAAAAAGTTTTTAATTACATTATTAGTATTAATTGCGTTAGGCATTGGGGGGGGATTTTGTTACTGAACTATTTAGTGCTAAACCACCTTTACCAACCATAACTGTTGGAGAAAAAAAGGTAGAAGTGGCACAAGGTTCGTATTGTTGGAATGGATTACTTAATTCTGTTTGTGCCGATACAAGTTCTCCGCCAGAACTCATTAAAAATCAAGAACTAAAACCTGTGGTTGTACCACCAGATTCCCAATTGAAAATAGAATTCAAAGATGAGCCTAAAGAAAATACATTAGTAGTAAATAGATGGCTTACAAATGAAAAAACAGAAAATGTTCCAATAAATGATAATGTGATACTATTACCAAAAGAAAAAGGTGTATATGTGTATGATGTTTCAGCGAGATGGGAAAAGGGAGATTCAAGTTATGCCTTTGTAATTGAAGTACGGTAGTAACCTTTTAGTAACAGTCTTAATTGAACAAGTCAATATAATTTTAGTTTAAAACGCTTGGAATAAACCCAAGCGTTTTAATGTGCTTTTTACTTTGTTAAATTTGGTTCGAATTTTGTGCTAATTACGCTGTTATTTGTACTGTTTTTCTTGATTTTGTACTTCTGAACCGAACCCGTTAACTTAACATGCACCTTTTTAGTAAAGTCTTTTATAGAAAAACAAGTAAAATGAAACCAATACGATTATAGCCATGATAACGCAATATATTTTTGTAAACGTGCGTAAAGCTGTTCCAAAAATTTCTTTTTCCGTCACTGAAAGCATTACCCCCATCGCCAATCAGATAAAAATTAGGGAAACCCAATATCTAAGGGGTTCCCCTTCTAGCGCTCCAGTTAATTGAAGAAAGCATAAAGAATTTAAAGTATTACACCTGAAAAATCGCCTTTTAATACTACTTTTTCATTCTGATTTTTACATAAAAAGGATGCACTAATAGCTGTTCTATTATTTTCTTGCCTTTCGTATTTTTCAATTTTAACTTCACAAATTATTGTATCCCCTGTAAATACAGGTCTTAGAAACTCAAAATTCATCGTACGAGCCAGTACGTTATAATCTCCGCCAACTTTTGTCGGCAGAGTCGCCGTTAGTAACCCTTGAACTACAAGCCTTCCTTGTTCATCTGGGGTTATATGATGAATCCCTTTATCGCCTGAAATCTCTGTAAATAATTCAACATCCTTCACTGTAAAAGTCCGTTCAAACGTAATGATATCTCCTACTTTTAAAGACATATAAATCTCCCCCCCTGAAGTTTAAATACTGTTATGGTTACTTATAATCTGAATATTACAGCAATAATAAATAATGTTCAACTATTCAGAATATTATTTCGATGATGGTTACACATTAAATTTTGATAAGATAAGAATCATATTCGTTGCGATTTGTTCGATTTTTGGAGGCAATGCTAAACATCCCTTCTCTGTATTTCAAAATCCCGTTGACAATAAAGTAAACAATAATTTATTATTAGGTTGGTTATAATTGTAAATATATATATTTAC
>NZ_ATCO01000185.1:0-3243 GCF_000422025.1 Geobacillus sp. WSUCF1
GCCGAGATGGGAACCGACATGAGCGTCTTTGAAACGCCGGAACGGGCGGCTTCATGGACGGGATTGTCCCCCGGCAACCATGAAAGCGCCGGAAAGCGAAAGAGCACGCGCACGACAAAATGTTGCCCTGCGCCAACGCGTCATGGCTGTTCGCTTGGTCATGGAAGGATATCTTGGAAAAGACGTCGCTGCCATGCTCCATCTATGTCGCCAAGGTGTGTTTATTTTGTAATTTGAAAAAGGATTCTAAAATAATGTGCTAATTTACACCAATCACTCATATTCTTTTACCCAATTCTTCTTTCAATTCAATAGGCCGTTCACCGCAAATGTTAAAAGACTAGTACTCCAGAGAATGACAGACATAGGCTCAAAACTTTATACTTAACCGGCGCAACATGTCAAATGTATCGACATAGGGCACATTGAATGCATGGCAAACATTAGGAATAAAAATTCTGCTTTTAGAATTAGGATGAAATTGTTCATGTGTTACTACAATAAAATTGTATGTCTTTGCAAACGCTATTAACCAACTATCTGCTGCACTAGCAAACTCTCTTTTTGCCGCCTCAAAATATTGTTCCTGCTGAACAGCCCAAGTAATAATTTCCTGATATGTTCTAAGAACTTCAATTTTATCGGTTGACTCGAACCATCGGGCAAAATAATGGTTGGCCCACTCACTTAATTCATCATTTTTATGAAAGCTATTAATTTCCTGTTTAACACGGTCAATGCTTATGATGTTGCCGTTTTCGGCATGTTGAAGCAGGGCATCCCAAAAGGAAGGAGCGATATCAAAAGAATAATACCTTTTATAGGCTTCAATAAAAATGCTCGTATCCATTACAAATTTATGGCTAGAACTCATATATATCTCCCCGTATCGACATATTCGGCAAACTTAGCAAAAGTGTCACCAGAAAGCCCCGTCAATTGATAGGCTTCACGATAAAGGATCGTTCCTTCCTTTGCCGCGCTTATGACTGCTTCCGCAAAATGACGGCCGATACGCATCGTTTGAGTTGCGTAAAAATTGCCTCCGCTTGTTTTCGTTTGTTCCGTTTGTTGTCGAAGCCGTTTCATATAATCTTCATAAAATAAAAAAAAACTCCTCTTTTGTCACAAGGTTTAAGTCTAGAGCTCTACGTGCCGCCACAATTTCACTAACCTTAAAATAGCGAGCCGCCTGTTCAAAACGATCTTCCGATTGACCAACCTGTTTCCATATAATAATTAACTCATCTTCAGGAACAAGAAACTCAGCGGCTACTTTGTTGCATGCGTTTTCAATTTCAGCATCAGCAGGCTGAAGATTTTTCAAATCGAATGCGGCACTCTCCCCGTACCAAATATGAGCAAGTTCGTGGGCCAATGTAAACATTTGCGCGGCTTTTCCGTCTCTTCCATTTATGAATATTAAAGGGGCATAGTCATCAATAAGGACAAAACCACGAAATTCCGCAACATCCAGTTTTCGATGTGTATTATTGCCAACTACTCCATTAATGACTACAATAATGCCGATATCTTCAGTTTTTCTAATAAGATTGCGTAAAGCTTCCTGCCAAGTTGATTGTTTTGATGCCCATCCATCTTCCAAATTTAACGTCCTTCGCATATCTTGTGCAACGAGTTTTGGATCCATTAACAAGTTCGCACGCCCCACATAATTTAAAGGCGGATTGCCTAGCTGAATTAAATAATCTCGCATCCACTGTTGCCGTCTTTCCATCGTTTGAACCGTTTCCAAAAGATTTGGACTCGGGCGAACAGCTCCTTCATCTCTCACCGTGCGATAATGAGGAATTCTCAACTTCTCCTCTGGTGGATTAGGGAGAAAAAAATAACCAAGAGGTACAGCTGTCATTTTTGCAAGCTTTTCTAACTGCTTAAGCGTCGGCTGGCTCTCTTGATTGATCCATTTATCAATATTAGGAAACTGATCCTTCAGCCGATCAAAATTATCCATGCGTTTGATCACCCATTGTAGGACATTGGGTTTAACCTCAACCTTAACCATTGTATTGCCCCTCCTCTTTGACTATAGTATGCCACAAATGCTGGAAAGAAAAAAGAGAGGAGAGAGCATTCAATAAAAAAAAGCTGGCCTCAAAAGGTCATTGTACCACCTTTTGGGACAGCCTCCTGTAAATGTATCACTAACGGCTAACCGCCCGCAGCATAAACGCCTCCACATCATTCTCCGGACCGACAAATTCAATATCCGTGCCGATTGCTTCAAAGTGCTTGCGGGCAAACTCGATTTTTGCCGATTCGCCCGGACGCAAATCTCCTTCCCATTCCTGTCCTTTCGTTTCTAGGACGAAGTACAGCTTTTCTTCTCCGTCTTTCTCAATGACAAGTGCCCAGTCAGGGTTGTAGGAGCCAATTGGCGTGTCAATTTTAAACCAGCTTGGCATCTTCACATATACTTTTATTTTTCATCGTTTTCAAAGCGTTTGACAAAACGCTCTTCCACATCCGAATCATAGACGACATGGTCAAACGGCGATTTTTCGCTCGGAATCGCATTGTCGTTTAAATAGGCAAGCAATTCCTCGTTTTGGAACAATTCGACGGCATAATACGCATCGTTGCCGATTTTATAATATTTCCCCCCGTCTTTTAACAGCTGCTTCATTTCACGCTGGATGATCTTTGTCACTTCTTCGATAAATTTTTGCGGATTGTTTTTGAAATCCTCAAGCCGCTTGCAGCGGGTTAAGATGCGGACAATCGTCTTCCGCGTTAAATTCGTGCGGTTTTGTAGTTCGGTAATGACGTCTGGAAGTGTATGGTGCAAGCTGACGTAATCTTCGACACTTTCGCTTACCGTTGCGCCTGCACCCCTGTCACGCGGTCAATTTCCACTTTTCCCTTGCGGCTTAAAATGCGAATTTTCTCAATGCGCGGCATCGTTTGAATGCTTTCGACGCACTTTTGAATCAATTGTTCGCTATCAAAATCGACGGAATAGACCGTTTTATATTTGATTTTGTCCCATAACTGTCTGAATTCTTCCTGATTGAATACCCGACATATTTAACCCGTGGTGCTAGATAAACTTGATCAAGCATAAAAATAGCCCTTGCTGGCGGATCTCCAGTAGAATGAAAGTGTCACCCAACATTCGAAAGGAGAGATCCCCCACCCCATGCAAGAGCACTTTCATTTTACTACAGAAGATCAAGCCAAACTGCAAAAGCAATATTCCGCCATTTTCTGTTTTGTTTCTGC
>NZ_ATCO01000186.1:0-7846 GCF_000422025.1 Geobacillus sp. WSUCF1
GCTCCTCCTTTCTATGACGACACGAGTTGCTTGGAGTCTTCCAAACGGACGGAAACGAGCTTCGAGACGCCCGATTCTTGCATCGTGACGCCGTACAGCACGTCCGCTTCTTCCATCGTCCCTTTTCGATGGGTGATGACGATAAACTGCGTGTCGCGGCTGAACCGTTTTAAATATTGGGCATACCGCTGCACGTTCGCTTCATCAAGCGCCGCTTCGACTTCATCAAGGACGCAAAACGGCACCGGACGCACCTTTAAAATCGAAAACAAGAGGGCGATCGCCGTCAGCGCCCGTTCGCCGCCGGAAAGCAAGCTTAAATGTTGCAGCTTTTTCCCCGGAGGCTGAGCGACGATGTCGATCCCAGTCTCAAGCAAGTCGTTCGGGTCGGTCAGCCGCAAATCGGCGCGCCCGCCGCCGAACAGCTCGCCAAATACCTCGCCAAAATGGGCGCGGATTTGTTCAAACGTTGTGAGAAACCGTTTTTTCATTTCTTCATCCATTTCATCGATCACTTGGTGGAGCGTCGCCTTCGCCTCTTCCAAATCGGTTTTTTGCTCGCTTAAAAAGCGGTGCCGTTCGGAAACACGTTCGTATTCATCGATCGCCCCCAAGTTGACGGTGCCGAGCTCCTCCATGGCGCGCTTGATCAGCTTCACCCGCTTGCGCGCCTCATCGGCGCCGATCTCAAGCGGGTACGCGGAGCGAGCCGCTTCAAACGACAGCCCATACTCTTCGCGCAGACGGACAAGCAGATTCTCCAGCTCCACATCAAGCCGGTTCAACTTTACTTCTTCGTCTTTCACGACATCGGCGAGCTGTTTATGCTGCCGCTTCGTCTCTTTCCATTCCTGTTCCAAATGTTCAAGACGGCGTTGGAAATCGAGCCGCTGTTCGCGACGGCTCGCGATCAGCTCCAATGTCTTTTGCTTGTCCTCAAGCTTTTGCTTTCGCAGCTGCTCAATCTCTTCCTCGTTCCATTCCGGCGCCTCCATTTCCGCATCCAAAGCGGCTCGTTCGCGCTCTGCTTCTTTGAGCCCACGGATCGTTTCGGCAAGCTCCGCTTCCCATTCTTCCACTTTCCGGCGTGCATGTTTCACGCGCTCTTTCGTTTCCGCCAAGGCGATTTTTTGCTCCGTGATCGCTGCCTGGAGCGCCTCTTTCGTCGTTTGCTCCGTCTGTTTTTGCGCCTGCAGCCGGCTGATGTCGTCATCGATCGCCTGCAGTTTCTCGGCAAGCTGCTCAAGCTGCCTGTCAATGGCGCCGAGGCGGCGGTTGAGCTCTGCCATTTCGCGCTCGTCGTTCGCCTTTTCTTCATCATACAGTGCGAGCCGCTCGTCGATCCGTTTTTTCTGCCATTCGAGCTCGCGTTGCTCGTCCTTTTGTCTTTGCAGGGCCTCCCGAAGCGCCGCAACCTCTTCTTGCAGCGCGGCCGCCTGCGCTTCCTGCTCCGCCAGCTCGTGTCGTTTTGCGGCAACAGCCCGCTCAAGCCGAGCGATCGTTTCATCCATTTCCTGCAGTTTGGCCGAAAGCGTCTCAAGCTCGCGGTTTCGACTTAATAGCGACGCGGTCTTTTTCGCCGCCCCGCCGCCGGTCATCGCCCCGCCAGGGCTGACGACATCACCGTCCAATGTCACGAGGCGATAGCGATAGTGAAGAAGCTTGGCCAGCTCATTCGCGCCTTTTAAATCGGCTGTCACGATGACATGGCCGAGCAAATGAGCGATCGCCGCCCTATAGGCGCGGTCGTATTCGACGAGCTCGCTCGCAATGCCGACAAACGCCGGATGGCGGTCAATCGCCGCCCGCTCCCGTTCGGAAAGCGCGCGCGCTTTTATGACGTCAAGCGGCAAAAACGTCGCGCGCCCGTAGCCGTTCGTTTTCAAATAGTGAATCGCTTGCCGCGCCGCCTGTTCGCTGTCAACGACGATATGCTGCATCGCCCCGCCGAGCGCCGTTTCAATCGCCGTCTCATAGCGGTCCGGCACGCGGATGAGCTCAACAATGGCGCCATGAATGCCGGGCAGAAGGTCGCGCGCCTTTAATACTTCCTTTACTCCTTGGACAAAACCGGAATAATCATGTTGCATCTCTTCCAACCATTGCTGGCGCGCTTTGGTTTGCTGCCGGTATTGGCGCGCCTGATGCAGCAACGCTTCATGCTGCTCGAGCTCCGTTTTTTGCGCTGCGAGCGCCGCGGCGAGAGCGGCTTGTCTGTTATGCGCTTCCGTCAGCGCCTGTTCGAGGCGGGTCTGCTCGGCCCATAAGGCCGCCCGCTTCTGCTCGAGCTGTTCACGTTCGGCGAGATGGCGGCGGTTCGCTTCATCGAGCGCCGTCCGTTTGGCATGCAGCTTGCTGATGGCCTGCTCCACATGTGCGCGTTCGTTTTTCAACGCCGCCTGTTCATGAACAAGGTCGATGTAATCACCTTTTCGCCGCTCGATTTCTTCTTCAATGTCGGCTTCATGCGCCGAAAACAAAGCCTGTTTTTCTTTCAGCTCCCGCTCGAGCGCTGCGGCGCCCGCCTCAAGACGGGCGAGTTCCTCCCGCTCGGCATGCAGCTGCTCCGTCAAGCGGCGCCGTTTCGCAGCCAGTGCAGCCGTTATGTCGTCCAGCTGCGCTTTTCGCCTCGCGGCATGCTTTTTTCTCTCTTTCAATACTTCTTTCCGCCCTTCGAGCTTCTCAAGCTCTTCGCTGGCTAAAAGCAGCACTTGCTGCAAACCGTCGATCGATTCGTCAATGGCGGTCATTTGATCGCGCAGCTGTTCGATTTGGGCTTCCATTTTCTGCAACGCCGCCGCCAGCGCCACTTCGTCCCGTTGGTGCCCATCAAGCGCTTCCTTCAACTCATTCCATTGCCCGCGCAACTGCTCGATGTCGTGAACCATCAGCGCCACTTCAAATCGCTCGA
Source organism: Geobacillus sp. WSUCF1 (assembly GCF_000422025.1). NCBI lineage: Bacteria > Bacillati > Bacillota > Bacilli > Caryophanales > Anoxybacillaceae > Geobacillus > Geobacillus sp. WSUCF1. Next base: position 2,912 of record NZ_ATCO01000186.1, read on the forward strand.
GCTCTTCGCGTTTTTCCAAAAACTCTTTGGCGAGCGACGCCTGCATGCGGAGCGGCTCAAGCTGCTGTTCGAGCTCGTGCAAAATATCGTTGACGCGGTGCAAGTTGTCTTGCGTCTCCGCTAGCTTCGCCTCCGCCTTTTTTTTCCGCAGCTTGTACTTCAACACGCCGGCCGCTTCTTCAAAAATCGTGCGCCGCTCTTCCGGTTTGCTGCTTAAAATCTCTTCGACCCGGCCTTGGCCGATGATGGAAAACGCCTCCTTGCCGAGCCCGGAATCGAGAAACAAATCGACGATGTCTTTCAAACGGCACGGCTGGCGGTTGATGAAAAACTCGCTCTCCCCCGAGCGATAGACGCGCCGGGTCACGCTCACTTCCTGGTACTCAAGCGGCAAAAAGCCGTCTTCATTGTCGAGTGTGATCGTCACTTCAGCCACATTGAGCGGCTTGCGCGATTCGCTGCCGGCGAAGATGACGTCTTCCATTTTCGCCCCGCGCAACGATTTTGCTGATTGCTCACCGAGCACCCAACGGATCGCATCGGTAATGTTGCTTTTGCCGCTCCCGTTCGGACCGACGACCGCCGTCACACCAGGGACAAACTCGATCGATACACGGTCGGCGAACGATTTAAAGCCGATCACATCCAATCGTTTCAGGAACATGGTATGACGCCTCACCATCTTTCCACTGTGATCCAACACAAACACCCCGGAGCCCTTTTGGGAAACCGAGACGTTCGATCTTTTCATCCTACCATATGAGCTATCGAAAAAAACGCCTTTCTTCCCCCGCTCAAGGCGCGCATGTTCATCGAAACACCCATGAGCAGCGTTTGCTCTCCATCCCTTCGCACGTTCACAGAAAAAAGACTGACGTAACAGCGCCAGCCTTCACTGCTGATCGGCAGCCCGCAACGTTTCGAGCGCCATTTGCGCCGCATGCTGTTCAGCTTCCTTTTTCGAGCGGCCGACGCCGATGCCAAGCTCTTGGCCGTTTAACGCTACGCGGGCGACAAACTCCTTGTTGTGGGCCGGACCTTTTTCCTCCAAAATGGCGTATTCAAGCGTTCCGCTGCCGTCCCGCTGCACCAATTCCTGCAGCTGGCTTTTAAAATCCATCACATGAGAAAAAGCACCTTCATCAATTTTCGGAAACATCGTTTTCTCCAAAAAGCGGATGACCGCGTCCATTCCTTGATCCAAATACAAAGCGCCGATGAACGCCTCAAAGACGTCTGCCAAGAGCGCCGGACGCGTCCGCCCGCCGGTCAGCTCCTCGCCTTTGCCGAGCAAGACGAGCTCGCCGAACGACAGGGCGTTGGCAAATTTCACAAGCGACGGCTCGCAGACGATGGCCGCCCTCAGCTTCGTCAATTGCCCCTCGCTCATATGCGGGAACTTTTGAAATAAATATTGAGAAACGGTCAGCTCCAGCACGGCATCGCCTAAAAACTCAAGCCGTTCATTGTCTTCGTGAAGCCGCCGCCGATGCTCATTCACATACGATGAATGGGTGAACGCTTGAATCAACAGCTTTTCGTTTCGAAAGGTGATGCCGATTTTTTTTTTGCAACTCTTGAAACTTCGCCCGCCTCTTTTCATGGATGCGCTCTTTATCTTTTTGTTTTGACATAAAAATGCCCTCCGACTTCGTTCCAGAACAAAATGGCCGTGTCTTCTTCTATTATATCCGTTCTCCGGTCCGCTACGCGAGCGGGAATCGTGCGCTTTTTTCCGCAAGACCCGCCGAGCATCCCTGAAAAAGCAGAGAAAGCCCCGTTCGAAGCAACGGGACTTTGCAAAAAAGCGGCATTACAGACGACTTTTTATGTAGTTCACAGCGTCTCCGACTGTGACGATTTTTTCCGCCTCTTCATCGGAAATTTCCATGTTGAATTCGTCTTCAAGTTCCATGACGAGTTCGACGATGTCGAGCGAGTCAGCGCCCAGGTCGTCCTTAAACGACGCTTCGAGCGTCACTTGCGATTCGTCAACCCCCAGCCGGTCAACGATGATTTTCGTTACACGTTCCAATACATCGGCCATTGCGTTCACCTCCCTTCATGATTATAGTCGATTGGCAGAAAAAATACTAGCGCTGTTTTTCTTACGGCATCACCATGCCGCCGTCAACATGAAGCGTCTGTCCGGTCATGTAGCTCGCGGCGTCGGAAGCGAGGAAAGCGACGACGCGGGCGACATCATCCGGCTCGCCAAAGCGGGCGAGCGGAATTTGCTTTAACATTTCCGCCTTCAGCTCCGGGCTGAGCGCTTCGGTCATATCGGTCGTAATGAATCCTGGTGCGACGGCGTTAACGGTGATGTTGCGGCTGGCGAGTTCGCGCGCCGCCGTCTTCGTCAGCCCGATGACGCCGGCCTTGGCGGCGACATAGTTCGCCTGCCCCGGATTGCCGATCACGCCGACGACCGAAGCAATGTTGACGATCCGCCCATAGCGCTGCTTCATCATCGGGCGCGTTGCCGCCTTCGTACAAAGAAATACCCCTTTTAAATTCGTGTTAATCACGGCATCCCATTCTTCTTCTTTCATCCGCATCAATAAATTGTCGCGTGTAATGCCGGCGTTGTTGACCAAAATATCGAGGCGGCCAAAATGGTCAATCGTCGTTTTCACCATGCGCTCAACATCTTCAGCGCGGGCGACGTCCGCCTGCACGGCGATCGCTTCGCGGCCGAGCGAGCGGATGGCCTCGACAACTTCATTCGCTTTCGCCTCGCTGCCGGCGTAATTGACGGCAACGTTCGCCCCTTGGCGGGCAAGCTCCAGAGCGACCGCCCGGCCAATGCCGCGCGACGCCCCGGTCACAAGAGCAATTTTTCCTTCGAGCATCGCTTTATTCCCCTTTCAGCGCCGCAACGGTCGCTTCGAAGGAAGCAAGATCGTTCACCGCATAAACGCGGGCGTTGCGGTCGATTTTTTTCACAAGGCCGGACAACACTTTTCCCGGACCGATTTCGACAAACGTGTCGACGCCAAGCGAAAGAAGCGTGCGCACCGACTGCTCCCAACGCACCGGCGAGTACAGTTGTTCAATGAGAAGGCGGGCGATGTCCTCTTTTTTCGTCACCGGCTCAGCCGTCACATTGGCGACGACCGGAATGACGGCGTCACGAATCACCAAACTGTCAAGAACCGCTTTCAGTTTTTCTGCCGCCGGCTTCATGAGAGCGGAGTGGAACGGACCGCTCACCTCAAGCGGAATGACGCGTTTGGCGCCGCGTTCTTTCAAAAGCTGCGCCGCTTTTTCCACTCCGGCTTTCGAGCCGGAGATGACAATTTGCCCCGGGCAGTTGAAGTTGGCCGGCTCGACCGGATCGCCTTGGGCGGCGATTTCATTTGTCACTGCTTCAAGCGCATCAGCGTCCATCCCAAGCACCGCCGCCATCGTCCCTTCACCGGCCGGCACCGCTTCATCCATCAGCTCACCGCGGCGGCGCACCGCGTAGACGGCATCGGCAAACGACATGGCGCCGGCGGCGACAAGCGCCGTATATTCGCCCAAACTATGGCCAGCGACATAGTCCGCTTTCAGCCCAGCGCCGTCGACAAGCTGGAGCAAGGCGATGCTGGCGGTCAAGAGCGCCGGCTGGGCGTTATATGTCAACGTCAGCTCTTCTTGCGGTCCGTTGAACATGAGCTTGGAAAGCGCGAATCCAAGCCGCTCGTCAGCCTCCGCGATGACGGCGCGGGCGCGGGCGTCATGCTCGGCAGCGTCTTTCGCCATGCCGACCGTCTGCGATCCTTGGCCAGGAAATAAAAAGGCGATTTTCCCCATTTTTGATTCCTCCTTTACCGATTATGCCCGTTCCAGCTCCGCTCTGATCGTGCCGATGACATCATGAACCACCATCTCTCGTGCCTGGCGGATGGCGTGGAAGATGGCGTTCGCATCGGACGACCCGTGCGCTTTAATGACCGGAGCATTTAAGCCAAACAGCGCCGCGCCGCCATACTCCGAGTAGTCCATCATTTTTTTCAGCCCGGCGAGCTTTGGCTTGAGGACGGCGGCGGCCAGCTTCGCCGCGACGCCGCTTGTCAGCGTCTGCTTGAGCAAGGAAAAGAGCGCCAGCGCCGTCCCTTCAATCGTTTTTAACGCAACATTGCCGGCAAAGCCGTCGGCGACGACAACATCAGCCACTCCTTGCAGCAGATCGCGCGCTTCGACATTGCCGATGAAATGAAGGTTCGTTTCCTTGAGCAAGGCAAACGCCCGTTTCGTTGTTTCGTTTCCTTTTTGGTCTTCCGTTCCGACGTTCAGCAAGCCGATGCGCGGTTTTTCGACGCCGCGCACGTTCTTTGCGTACGCATGTCCCATCAAAGCGTATTGCTGCAAATGTTCCGGCTTTGCATCGACGTTGGCGCCGACATCCAGAAAGACAAAGCCGCGCCCATCCAACGTCGGCAGCGTCGGGGCGAGCGCCGGGCGGTCGATGCCGGCTACCCGCCCGACGACAAACAGTCCGGCTGCCATGAGCGCCCCGGTATTGCCGGCGGAAATGCACGCCTCGGCGCGCCCTTCTTTCACTTCTTCCGCCATGCGCACCATCGACGAGTTCTTTTTGCGCCGCACCGCCCGCACCGGCTCATCACCTGCTTCGATCACTTCGTCGGTGTGGATGATCGAAATGCGCTCTTCACCCGCCACATGCGGGCGAATTTTCGCTTCATCGCCAATCAGCGTAATCTCGATGTCAGGGAAATGGGCGGCGGCCATAAGCGCCCCGCGCACGATTTCGCCCGGGGCATGGTCTCCGCCCATGGCATCAACCGCGATATTCATTGCTGTCCCCATCCTTTTTCTCTATGTTTGAACGATACATTTCAAACGTACCAGAAAAGACGAGCTCCTGGCCGACGTAGCTGTTCACCTCGACGATTGTGCGCCCGTGCGCCGTTTTTCCGGTCACTTTCG
>NZ_ATCO01000187.1:0-318 GCF_000422025.1 Geobacillus sp. WSUCF1
CGCTTGAAGTGGGGGCTTGCAACTCCCCAGAAGTGCAAACGGACTTCGTCCTCCTTCCTTGACTTGGGGTTGCATCAGGGGGCAGGTTGACGACTACCCAACGACGCAGGTCATGCCTGCATCGTTACCGATTCTCTCGGTGTGTCTGTTGGCAGTACTTGGCTTCCACACACAACAGACGGACCTACGCTCGATGTTTTACGTTGCAACGTTTCCTGCAACCAACTCCATACATCGAGTAGCAGTTATTGGAGTGCCTTTATTGAACGGTTTTCTCCACGCCTTTATTCTATCATACACAAAAGAAAGGGGGAACGC
>NZ_ATCO01000188.1:0-258 GCF_000422025.1 Geobacillus sp. WSUCF1
TGCATCAGGGCAGGTTGACAACTACCCAACGACGCAGGTCATGCCTGCATCGTTACCGATTCTCTCGGTGTGTCTGTTGGCAGTACTTGGCTTCCACACACAACAGACGGATCTACGCTCGATGTTTTACGGTTACAACGTTTCCTGTAACCAACTCCATACATCGAGTAGCAGTTATTGGAGTGCCTTTATTAAACGGTTTTCTCCACGCCTTTATTATATCATACACAAAAGAAAAGGGGAACGCGCATTCCTCTC
>NZ_ATCO01000189.1:0-4681 GCF_000422025.1 Geobacillus sp. WSUCF1
TCATGACGTGGTTGACAACGGCGTACATGCTCACGTCAACGACGGTCGTGCCGATCGCCGGCAAGCTCGCCGACTTATTGGGCCGGCGGATTGTCTATGTGAGCGGGTTGGTCATTTTTATGGCTGGTTCCGCGCTTTGCGGCATGGCGAACGATATGACCGAGCTCATCATTTACCGCGGCATTCAAGGACTGGGCGGCGGGATTATGATGCCGATGGCCATGGTCGTCATCGGCGACGTCTTTACCGGCAAGGAGCGGGCGAAATGGCAAGGGGTGTTCGGCGGCTTGTACGGCCTTGCTTCGGTGCTGGGCCCGCAAATCGGCGGCTTTATCGTCGACCATTTGAACTGGCGCTGGGTGTTTTACATCAACTTGCCGGTGGGCATTCTCGCCACGGTGCTGATTGCCATGGGGTTAAGCAAATATAAAGCCGAGGGGCCGGTGAAATTTGACATCGCCGGGATGGCGACGTTGACCGTGGGCGTCGTCAGCCTGCTGTTGGGACTGACGTTTGGCGGCGACCGATATCCGTGGGGGTCGTGGCAAATCGTCTCGCTGTTTGCGGCCGCCGTTGTCTTTTTCGCTTTGTTTGTTTGGGCGGAAAAGCGGGCTGAAGAGCCGATCCTTCCGCTTTGGCTGTTTGGCAATCGGACGTTTACGCTGCTCAATGGCATCGGCTTTTTCATGAGCGTCGGCATGTTTGGCGCGATTATGTTTGTGCCGTTTTTCATGCAAGGCATCATCGGCGTGAGCGCCACCCAGTCCGGGACGATCATGACGCCGATGATGATTACGATGATCATCGGCAGCGTCGTTGGCGGCCGTTTGGTGTATCGGATCGGAGTGAAAACGCAACTCGTCGCCGGCATGATCATTATGGCGTCCGCATTCGGGCTCCTTGGCACGATGGATGTCGATACGTCCAAATGGACGGCGACGATGTATATGATTATTCTCGGTCTTGGCACCGGGCTTGTGATGCCGATTTTGACGCTCGCTTTGCAAGAAAGCTTCCCGAAATCAGAGCTTGGCGTCGTGACCTCTTCGAGCCAATTTTTCCGCTCCATTGGCGGGACGTTTGGGATGACAGTGCTTGGCGCCATCATGAACCACCGGTCGAGCGTCTTGCTTGACGAGCGGCTCATGCCAAAGCTTGAAGCGCTGCCGGCGCAGGCGAAAGGGCTTGTCGACCGCTTTGCCGATATGATCCATACCGACCCGCAAGGCTTGTATTCTGTCTTGCTCAGTCCGGAAGCGATGGCGAAAATTCCAGCGCCGCTTCGGGACATGTTCGTGCCGGTGCTGAAGCAGTCGCTTGTCGATTCCCTGCAGGCGGTCTTTTGGTTCGGGCTCGCGTTTATCGCGGTCGGCTTGCTTTTCGTGTTCGGCTTGAAGAGGATCGTCTTGTCCGATCGGGCGGAGGCGATGAAGCCGTTGAAGCAGGCAAAAGAGACCGAGTGAAGAAAAGGAAACGGCGGACCGCGCCTTTTCGGCGAGAAGGCGGGCCGCCTTTTTTGTGGGCGGCAACGAACAAAAGAGCGATGAGGCATCCAGAGGTAGGCGTCGGTTTGCTTTTGTGCCGCTCATTTCGCCGGGCGGGTCTCGCATCAACGCGATGCTCGGCGCTTGGCAGCTTCACGGTGACGATCGGCAACGGGCGGCTACGGCGCGCCTGCCTCTGCGCTTTGGCCGAAGACGCGCGAGCGGGTGAGAAAGCGAACGCCTTCCGGGCCTTCGAGGGAAAACATGCCGCCGCGCCCCGGAACGACATCGATGATGAGCTGCGTATGCTTCCAATATTCGTATTGCGCCTTAGCGATGTAAAACGGGCAGCCGCCGATTTCGCCAAGCAACACGTCGGAATCGCCGACGATCAACTCACCGAGCGGGTAGCACATCGGCGAGCTGCCGTCGCAGCAGCCGCCGGATTGATGGAACATGAGCGGGCCGTACTTGGCTTTCAGCTTTTCGATTAACGCTAACGCTGCTTCGGTGGCGATGACTTTCGGTTCTTCAGCCATTGGGTGTCCCTCCTTTGCATTCATGCATTTCGTTTGTTTTCAGTATGGGCGGTCAATCGGCGGCCCGCCGCTTGGCGGAGAACGAGTGAGACAACAGCAGTGTCGTCAAGGCAAAAGAGGGTGTCCCGAACGGAACCGGGACACCTTGTCAACATGGTGGGCTCTTCGCCTCAAAACGGGGAGGCGGTGAAAGAGTGGGTGGGTGAGTATTAGAACAAGCCCAGTTTTTTCGGCGAATAGCTGACGAGCAAGTTTTTCGTTTGTTGGTAATGGTCAAGCATCATTTTGTGCGTTTCGCGGCCGATGCCGGACATTTTGTAGCCGCCGAACGCCGCATGGGCCGGATAGACGTGGTAGCAGTTCGTCCAGACGCGGCCAGCCTGGATGCCGCGGCCGAAGCGGTACGCGGTGTTGATGTCGCGCGTCCAGACGCCGGCGCCAAGGCCGTACAGCGTCTCATTGGCGATCGAAAGCGCTTCGTCATGATCTTTAAACGTCGTGACCGCGAGCACTGGGCCGAAAATTTCTTCTTGGAAAATGCGCATTTTGTTATGCCCTTTGAAAACGGTCGGCTTGACGTAATAGCCGCCGGACAGTTCTCCTTCGAGCATGTTCCGCTCGCCGCCGATCAAAAGTTCGGCGCCTTCTTGTTTGCCGATGTCGATGTATGACAAAATTTTCTCGAGCTGTTCGGAGGAGGCTTGGGCGCCGATCATCGTTTCCGTATCGAGCGGATTGCCTTGCTTGATTTGCTTGACGCGCTCAAGCGCCCGTTCCATAAAGGCGTCGTAAATCGACTCATGGATGAGGGCGCGCGACGGGCATGTGCACACTTCGCCTTGGTTTAAGGCGAACATCGTAAAGCCTTCAAGCGCTTTATCAAGAAAGTCATCGTCTTTGTCCATCACATCAGCGAAGAAAATGTTCGGGGACTTGCCGCCAAGTTCCAATGTGACCGGCACGATGTTTTGCGAGGCGTATTGCATGATGAGCCGTCCGGTCGTCGTTTCGCCGGTGAACGCCACTTTCGCCACGCGCGGGTTCGAGGCGAGCGGCTTGCCGGCTTCTAAGCCAAAGCCGTTGACGATGTTGACGACGCCAGGTGGGAGTAAATCTTCGATGAGTTCGATGAGAACGAGGATCGACGTCGGCGTTTGCTCCGCCGGTTTCAACACGACGCAGTTGCCGGCCGCGAGCGCTGGCGCGAGTTTCCAGGCCGCCATTAAAATCGGGAAGTTCCATGGGATGATTTGTCCAACGACGCCGAGCGGTTCTTTGAAATGATAGGCGACTGTGTCGTGATCGATTTCTGAAATCGTGCCTTCTTGCGCGCGGATGCAGCTGGCAAAATAGCGGAAATGGTCGATGGCAAGCGGAATGTCAGCCGCGAGCGTCTCGCGGATCGGCTTGCCGTTTTCCCACGTTTCGGCGACGGCCAGCATTTCCAAATGTTCTTCCATCCGATCGGCGATTTTGTTCAGCAAACGGGCGCGCTCCGCTGGAGACGTGCGTCCCCAGGCGTCTTTGGCCGCGTGGGCGGCGTCAAGCGCCAGTTCGATGTCCGCCGCTTTGGAGCGCGGCACTTCGCAATACGGCTGTCCGGTGATGGGCGTGATGTTTTCAAAATACTCGCCGTCGACCGGCGGCACCCATTTGCCGCCAATGAAGTTTTCGTAGCGCTTTTTAAATGTGACAAGCGCGCCTGGCTGGCCTGGTTGTGCGTAGATCATCCCCGATTCCTCCTCCATTTGAGTTTTTTGTATTCGCTTACAAAGGAAAGAATATTATAAAAATTCTTTCCAATGAATACAATATCATGACTGAACAATACTGTCAAATCGAAAATGTCCATGCAGCCGTATAGATGGTGATGAGAAGAGGCGCCCCGCTGCGTTTGGGGCGCCCTTGGTTGGCTTCAAGGACTTGAATCGACGGTTCGGCCATCAATCGACTTCCAAGCCTTCCAGCCAGCGGCTTGCGTAGACGCTGCAAAGATGGTGGAACACTTCGATCGCCTCGTTCGGGTCAGCTGCAAAAAAGGTGCTGGCGGCCGTTTCGTTTTCTTCGCGGACGAACTCAAGCAAAAAGTCGGTGGCGATCCGGTTGAACAAAAGAAGCGCGCCGTAGGAGCGCTCAAGCTGGCGTTTCCGCTCGAGCGGGTCATCGATGGACAAAAACGGACGCTCATAGCGGGCCGTCATCTCTGACAGCCGGCGCTGGATCTTGCGCTGGGCGTCCGTGAGCATCGCCTCGATCGTCTGTGGCGATAGAAAGGTTTGCTCGCGCAGCATATAGCCCCAAATTTGCTTGAGCGCATGGGCCGATTCGCTCGCAAACGCGATGTTGCCGAGCAGATCGGCAACGTATTGCTCGTCGTCATCAGTTTGAATGCGCAGCTTCATAATGATTTCGAGCACATCGGAATGAATTTTTTCTTTCTGCCATGATTTCGTCAGCTCATGAAGCAAGACGGAAAGCGAGCGTGCCAATTCTTCTTTCGTCATGATCAGCCAGTCCTTTCCCAGCAACATCATTCTCTTTCACATTGTATCATGACGGCTGTCTGGATAAAGCAGATCCGTTATGTTTCCGAATTGACGGAGGAAAACGGCGGTTTGAGCGAAGATTGGGATCCATCGTTTCATCTCTATTTCGCGC
>NZ_ATCO01000190.1:0-4037 GCF_000422025.1 Geobacillus sp. WSUCF1
GCTGAGCGCCGATGTCGAATACGGATTTTCTTTTAAAATGACATCAAACGTCACGATGCGCCGGTCTTTTGACATATACGCGTCTTTCGCCTGCGCAAAGTCTTTGCTTTCGCGCGCTTCCTTCGGCATGTGCCAGCCAGCCATGTCTTTCTCCGGCGCCGATGACAAATCGGCTAAATACGTTTCCGCCGTTCCGAGGCCGTCCGCCACTTTATGCAGACCGGACGCGCTTTGGTCCAAGCCGTTTACAAGCTGGGCGAGCTGGCCGCCAAGGGCGGAGAAATGCTCAAGCAATTGGCGCTGGCCGCCGTTCACTTGCTCAAGCCCTCGGGAGAATTGCGGCAATTGGTCGACCGCCTGTTTCTGGCCGTCGGCCGCTTTCGTCAACCCGGCTTCGAGCTCCGAAAGCCCGGCGATGATCCGGTCCAAGCCGCCGTTGACCGCCGCTTGGCCGGCCGCAAGCTGGGCGAACGAGTCGTTCGCTTTCGCCAAGCCGGCGCGCGCCTGCTCAAGCGCCCCGTTCAACTGTACGAGGCCGTCCGCCATTTCGTTCGTCTTTTCGGACAAGGCGGCGACCGTCATTTTCGCTCGTTGATATTGGGCGTCTTGCGCGAGCTCCGGGTGCGCCTGTTCGACTTGCGCAAGCATCGCCTGCACGGCGGCGAGCTGATTGGCGACGGCCTTTAATCCCGCTTCGATTTGCCGGTACTGGCCGCTTAATGCCGACAGCCCTTGTTCCGTCTGCTTGTAGCCGTCAAGCAGCTGCGCGGCGCCTTCCTGCAACTTTTTCGCATTGTCGCGAAGCGTCACTAAGCCGTTTTGCAGCTCGCCGGCGCCCACCGCTCCACGACGCACGCCTTGTTCGATTTGACTAAGGCCGTTTTGCAGCTGGCGCAGACCGTCTTCAAGCCGCTCCGTTCCAGAGACGAGCTGGCCGATGCCGGATGACGCCTGCTTGAGCTGCGGCGCGGACGAGGACAATTTTTCGCTTGCCGTCTCAAGTCCGGCGCCGATTTTCTCAATCCCCTCTTTGCCGGCGCCGAGGCCGTCTTTGAGCTGTTTCGCTTGTTCGGTGACATACAGCTCCTGAATCGGCTCTCCGGTCGGACGCGTCGCCGAGCGGACGCTTGCCACGCCGTCAACTTTTTCGATCTCACGGCTCATTTTCTCAATTAACGCCAGTCCTTCTTCCGAATCGAGCGGCTCTTTGCTTTTCAATACCACCTGCGTCGGCATGGCATCTCCCGGATTGAAATGATCGGCAATGATGTCAAACGCTTTGACCGAACGATAATGATCGCCGATCTCCTCCATGGAATCAAACGACAGGTTGCCATCATACGTCGCCAACACCGGCACGGTCACGACGGCGACAATCGCCAGCGCCAGAAGCGGACGGGCGAAGGCAAAGCGACCGGCGGCGAGCCAAAGCCGGCTTTGCCCGTGCTCAAGCTTCCCGCGCACCGGCCAAAACAGCTTCTCGCCAAGCACTGCCATGAAAAACGGCACGAGCGTCATCAAGGCGGCAAGCAAGACCGCCACCCCGACGGCGACAGCCGCCGCCGATTGATACAGCTTAAACGTCGACAAGCCGATCGCCGCAAAGCCGATCATGACGGCCAAGCCGCTTGCCGCCACCGTTTTCCCAGCCGTCCGGTACGTGGCGACGATCGCTTCCACCCGATCGCCGCGCTTCGCCAGTTCTTCTTTAAACCGGCTCAGCAGCAAAATGCAATAGTCGGTCCCAATGCCAAACAACACCGCCACTAAAAACGTCTGCGTAAACGTCGACAACGGAAAGTTGACCTGATCGACCAAAAACGCCACGACCGACTGCGAAACGACGTACGTCGCCCCGACCGCGAGCAGCGGAATGAGCGGCGCTACCGGCGAGCGGAACACGGCGAGCAACACAATTAAAATAAAGACGACCGTGATCCCCTCCGTTTTCTTCACGCCTTCCTGCGAGCTCGTTACGACATCTTCATCGATCATCCAGCCGCCGGTGAAATAATGCTCGACCTTGACGCCATCGACTGCTTTATACAGGGCGTCGGTCAATTGCTTCGCCGTCCGCCCAGCCGGGTCGATGCTGACGGAAATGAGCATCGTCGTTCCATCTTTGGAGATGAGTTCTTTTTCCAGCTCCCGGTTGGCAAACGGCGAGACGATGTTCGTGACATGAAGTTCCTCTTTTTTCTTTTCGAGCGCGTTTACCGCCCGTTCAATCTCTTTTTTGTCATCCGCCGTCAATCCGCCTTTTTGGTAAAAGACAAGCACCGCAGACCGTTCGTTTTGCTTGTTTTCCTGGCTGTTCGCCTCTTTGATCAGCTTGGCCGCCAATGACGACGAGTAGCCGTCCGGCACGCTCAGCTGCCCTTTTTCCCTGACAAGCTCGCCCATGTTCGGCGCCGTCGCCATGAGCACGGCCGCGATGGCGATCCATGCCGCAAGTACGAGCCATTTTCCTTTGATGATCGCTCTCATGTCGCTTCTTCCACCTCCTGCAGCACGCGGGCCAACCGTTCATACGTGCGGATGAATGTTTCGATCTCCTCCTCTGGAAAGCGGGCGATCACTTCTTCGACGAGCCGATAGACGCTGCGGTCCATTTCCTCTACCCATGCTTCCCCGTGCTCCGTCAGCGATAAGACGATGACGCGCCGGTCGTTCTTGTCACGGTCGCGGCGCAGCAGCCTTTGTCGACGAGGCGATTCGTCATCGCCGTCACCGCGCTTTTGTTCACGCCAAACATCGCCGCGAGCTCCGTTGACGTGCACGCCCCCCGCCGGCGGATGTAGCGAAGCAAATAATATTGATCGTGCGTCATCTCTTCGCAAAGACTGCCTTTGACAAGCGCCGCTCCGCGTTTCATCACGAGAAACGACACGGACAAATAGCGGTCGATCCATTCATCGATGTTTCGTCCCGGCATTGATTCACCTCCGATGGTTCAATCATTGAACAATCAACCAAATTCAACAGTAGATGGAGAGCTGTCATCCATTTTGTTCAACTGTTGAACTATTAGTAACGATACCAAGGAAAAAAGAGAAAGTCAACAAGGAATGTTGCCAAAGGAGAAACCATTCTATCGTCCAATCTGAATAGAGAGGAAATTTTTTCAAATCCATTACATTGCATTCACGAACGCTTAACATCCAGCTTGTACGATAAAAGTGACCAAATCATCTGAAAAAGGAGAGGAGAACGATGTTCCGATCGAAACGCCGCACCGCTTTGCTCATTGCCGGGCTGAGCGCCGGACTGACGCTTTATCATGCTAGTCAAGCTGCATGGGCCGCCCCAACGAAACAATCGAAGCCGCCTGAAGTGAAAAATGTCATCCTTTTTGTCGGCGATGGCATGGGCACCGCGCATCGCAACGCCATTCGCCTCGCTACAAAAGGATTGAGCGGGGAATTGGAAATGGACAGCATGCCGTACAGCGGCCTCGTCCATACGAACTCTGCCGACGCGAAATCATTCATCACCGACTCCGCTGCGGCGGCGACCGCGATCGCCTCAGGCGTGAAAACATACAACGGCGCCATTTCCGTTGATCGACAAGGGAAACCAGTGGAAACGATTTTGGAACAAGCGAAAAAAGCCGGCAAGGCAACAGGGCTTGTCACGACCGCCCAAGTGACGGACGCCACGCCGGCCGCGTTTGCCGCCCACACCGCCAATCGCTCTGCCCAAAGCGACATCGCCAAGCAATACATTGAACAAACGAAAGTGGACGTCATTTTAGGCGGCGGGGAAGATTACTGGTATCCTAATGGAAATCCTGGCTATTACCCCGACCATCCAGCCGAAGATCCGGAAGAAGCAAGCAAAGGCACGCAAGGAAACTTGGTTGAACGCGCCAAGCAGCTCGGCTACACGTACGTCCGCACCGCCGATGAGCTGAAACAAGCGTCCGGCCGCAAGCTGCTTGGACTGTTTGCCAACGAAGAAATGTTCCAGCAGCGACCGGAAGGGGAAGGGGATGTGTACAATCCCGTCGTGCCGCTGCCTGATATGACGAAAAAAGC
>NZ_ATCO01000191.1:0-1407 GCF_000422025.1 Geobacillus sp. WSUCF1
AGTGGGGGTAGTTGACGTCTAACCTGTTTAGGTGAGAATGGGAATAACAACTTTCGGTGAAGGTGTATAAGAGAGAGTTCACAAGATGCAAAGTCAGCGAAACACGTAAAAAGCCGCCCCGTAAATGGGGCGGCTTTTCCTTTTGGACCGCGCATGCGGCGGTCAGTTGAAAAATATTTTTGGCCGCACTTGAGTTCAAGGAACTCAAAGGGCATTATTTATCGTATGCTTGTTTTCCGAATCTCATGCAAAGAAAATAATAAAGCATTTTGACAGAAGTGTCAAGAACGGTTTTCTGGATCTTTTCTAAGTTTAGTGTACATCCTACGGATTTTTTCGTCAATCAAGTCCATTTGTTCGCTTGTTAATTTGAAAACGCCGTCTTTTGCTTTTTTGGGTTTGAAAATGCGAATTTTGCTTATAGGGCGCATTTGGTTTGGAATGGCCACTGCCTTTTTTTCGTTCAGTCCCTCAATCGTACCTAAAAAGACCGAGTCTTTATGTACATCCTGTTCTGTTTCGTTTTCGTCTAATGAAGATAAAGGAACGACGTTGACGACGGGATTGTTTTTTGAACTATCGCGAATGACAACAGCATAGTGCATGCCGCCGAATTCAGCGCCAACATTAAAGCCAAAATGCGCTAAAACGATTTCTGACCGCTTATAAGCTCTTAGGTAAGATGGGGCAAATGTTTCTTCCCAGACGAGATATTTGTTTTGTGTTTCAAGCCACTCAATAAATATTCTTCCCCGCTTTTCGTCCATATTCTCAATGATTTTTTGCAGTTCCATTAGCTGTCTATTCATTTCTCTTACCAAATCTTTATTCTCATGCAACTTTTTTAACAAGGCTTCTCCTCCCTTTCCATTATAATAGATGAACGAAATGTTGTCTCTTTAATGTTCAAATGCTTGGCGATCGCAGTCATGCTGTCTATGTCGGATTCGGCCATCATGATTTTTAAAGTGTGCTTAAGT
This sequence comes from Geobacillus sp. WSUCF1, assembly GCF_000422025.1. Taxonomy (NCBI): domain Bacteria; kingdom Bacillati; phylum Bacillota; class Bacilli; order Caryophanales; family Anoxybacillaceae; genus Geobacillus; species Geobacillus sp. WSUCF1. The sequence continues at coordinate 981 of NZ_ATCO01000191.1, forward strand.
CCTATGCCATCTAGAAATTTTTTCTAATATTTTCACTTACCAACAATTATAACACTAAAACATCGAATATTTTATAATATTCATCATTGAGCACCGTCTGATGTGAGATCAACACGCCCGCCGTGGATGTCCTTCATGGCTGCCTCCGTCATGCGGGAGAACATCACGAAGTTGACGTGGTACGTCAATACGAGCCCCCAGAATGTGCGGTGAAACGGCCATCCGGGACAAATCGACCTTCAGTTTGATGAGTGATGATGGAACCAAAGGGAGAAAGTCAAACAGGAACTCCCGGAATCGACACTGCAACTCGAAGGCTTGAGAATCTTGCTTGAAACGTCAGCGCTCCTTCTTGGTCATCCGGCGAAGATTGGCTTAGTAAAACGGGCAATCGTTGTTCTTGCACTTGTAGATGTGGTATTTTTTT
>NZ_ATCO01000192.1:0-17278 GCF_000422025.1 Geobacillus sp. WSUCF1
TAGGTGGTGGGTAGTTCACGTAGAAAAGCCCTGGCTATTGTTTGGTAAGGCTGCCAGGGCTCTTTGCATGCCGAGTGTGGAGTTGCGCGTAGTAGTGAAAGTTTTGAGTAGGGGGAAGGCAAGCTGATGGATCGTCGGGTAACGAAAAAGAAAATTCGACAAGACACGGGGGTTTTAATACATATTCAATGCCGTTTTGCCCCGCTTGATCTCCTTTTTGTTTTCAAACAGCTCTTCGACCAAAATGTTTTGGCCGTTGGCGACATCGGTGAGCCGTTTGTCCATGTCGGCCACTTGCTGGCTTAATTGGCTGAGTTGTTCATTCGTTTGCTGCACTTGTTTGGCGAGCTGGTCGACTTGCTCATGAGTTTGCTGTACTTGGTGGTTCAGCTGCTGCACTTGGCTGTTAAGGTGTTGGACTTGTTGGCCCAGTTGCTGCACTTGCTCGTTTGTTTGTTGCACCTGTTGGCCCAGTTGCTGCACTTGTCCGTTCGTTTGTTGCAGCTGCTCGGCAAGTTCTTTAATGGCTTGCCAAATCATTTCATTTGTAATATCCCCCATTCGACAATCTCCTTTCTCGTTCGATTCTCTCTCTATTATACATGACGAAAGATGGGAACGATAGAGAAAAGATGGCGAAATGTTTTTCTTTGCGGCGCGCCCCCTCGATGTGATATAACAAAAGAATGTCAACAGTACACTATTGGAGGATGGGCACTGTGATCCGTGTCAGCCATTTGCATAAATCGTTCCGCGTCCATCGCCGCGATGCGGGATGGCTTGAGGCGGTGCGTCATTTATGGCGGCGCGACTATCGCGTCATTGAGGCGGTGAAGGACGTTTCGTTTACGATTGAGAAAGGGGAAATCGTCGGCTTTTTAGGGCCAAACGGGGCGGGGAAAACGACGACGATGAAAATGTTGGCCGGCCTCTTGCATCCGACGTCAGGGGAGATCACGGTCGGCGGGTTTGTGCCGTTTGAGCAAAAGCCGGAGTTTAAAAAAATGATGAGCTTGGTGATGGGGCAAAAAAGCCAGCTCATTTGGGACATTCCGCCAATGGAGACGTTTTTGGTCAATAAAGCGATTTATGACATCGACGATCGGTCGTTCCGCCAGACGCTCGAGGAATTGACGGAGCTGCTCGACTTGGCGCCGCTTCTTGACAAGCGACGCGCAGTCTGTCGCTTGGCCAGCGGATGCGCTGCGAGCTGGCGGCGGCGCTGTTGCATCGGCCGCACGTGCTGTTTTTGGATGAGCCGACGATCGGGCTTGACGTCCATACGCAGGAAAACGTGCGTCGCTTTATCGTGGACTACAATCGGGAGCACGAGACGACGATTTTGTTGACGTCGCATTACATGGGGGATGTCGCGGCGCTTTGCGACCGGGTGATGATCATTAACTACGGGCGATTGATTTACGACGGGGATTTGTCGGTGCTGACGGAGAAGCTGGCGCCGTACAAGCGGCTCGAGGTTCGGTTTTCTCGGCTGCCAAATGTCGATTGGAGCGAGTACGGCGAAGTGGCGGAAATCGAAGAAGGGACGATTGTGCTCAGGGTGGCGCGCGAGACGGCGGCGGAGACAGCAGCGCGGTTGTTGGAACGATTTGACGTCCGCGATATCAACATCGAAGACCCGCCGCTTGAGGAAGTGATTGCGCGCGCGTTTTGGGAGGAACACGTATGATTCGCAAATATATCGCCCTATTGCGGATGAAATACATCGAAATGCTTGCGTATCGGCTTGCGACGTTCGTCTGGATGACGGGCGCCATCACGCAGCCGCTCATTACGATGTTTGTCTGGATGAACATTCATCCGGAAGAGAGCGAGTCGTTTCTATTCTATTTTATGGCGGTCATTTTTGTCGAGCGGATGACGAGCGCGTGGGATGTATGGGAGCTTGACCGTGAAATCCGCGAAGGGACGTTTTCGAACTTGCTGCTTAGGCCGCTTCATCCGATCCATTGGGCGATCGCGGAAAATATCGTTTACAAGTGGCTGTTTGCCGTCATTTTAGTGCCGGTTTGGCTGGTGGGGGCGGTGTTTTGGCCGGCGCTTCGCCCGCATATGACGGCAGGGCAAGCAGTGCTGTTTTTGGCGGCAGTCGTATTGGGCGCGGCGCTTCGCTTTTTGTTGAGCTACTCATGCGGGCTGTTCGCGTTTTGGGTGACGAAGGTGGCGGCGGTGTACGGGGTGATCGATGTCATTTCGTTGTTTTTGTCAGGACGGATCGCGCCGCTTGAGTTTTTGCCGCCGATGCTTCGCGAATGGAGCGAATGGCTGCCGTTCCGCTATATGATCAGCTTTCCGATCGAAATCGCCACCGGGGCGGCGGATGGAGGAGAGTTGGCGCGCGGTTTTGCGGCGGCGGCCGGGTGGATGGCCGTGTTTGTCGCGGGGGTGCAGTGGCTTTGGAAAGCAGGAATGCGAAAAAACCAGGCGGTAGGTGGGTGAATATGCGGCGGTATGGGCGGGTGTTCCGCGAGTTTTTCCGTGCTTGTTTGGTTGAGGAATTGGAATATCGAAGCGAATTTTTCGGCAATTTTATCGCCAGCTTTTTTGGCGTCGGCATCGCCCTGCTCACCGTCCATATCTTTTTTTACCAGACGGACCGCTTGGGCGGCTGGACGTATGGGGAAGTGCTTGTGCTGCTCGGCGTTTTTAATACGCTGCGCGGATGGATCGATTTCGCGCTCCGCCCGAACATGCCGCGGCTGCTTGAGCATGTCCGGCGCGGCACGCTCGATTATATTTTGACGAAGCCGGTCGACAGCATGTTTTACGTCAGCTTCCGCCATCTTGTCTTTTGGCGGCTGATCGATGTAGCGCTTGGCCTCGGCGTCATCGGCTACGGCTTGTATGTCGAACGCTACGTGCCGTCGGCGGCGGACGTCTTGATGTTTTTCGTCGTGATGACCGCGTCACTCTTGCTTATTTATTCGTTATGGATGATGCTCATGACGACGTCGTTTTGGGTGGTGCGCATTGATGATTTGTCGTTTATTTTCGACTCGTTTTTTGACACGGCCCGCTTCCCGGGCAGCATGTACCGCGGCGCGGTGCGCTTCGTGATTACGTACGTTCTGCCGGCGGTGTTGATCACCAATACGCCGGCTTTGGCGCTGCTTGGGAAATGGAGCATGGCTGCGGTGCTGGCGGCTTTGGCTGTGGCTATGCTCTTTTTATGGGCTTCCCGCCGCTTTTGGCGGTTTGCCTTGCGCTTTTATACGGGAGCGGGCGGGTGAGGAAACGGCTCCCTAGACGGGGGCTTTTTTTTCTTTAGTCATGGCTATTTGGCCAAGATATCGACGGTGATCGGCAGTATATCGACGAGCATCATGCCGCTCGATTCGCTTCTGGCCGCCGTGAATGATGGGGAAGCGTTCCAGTGTTTATGACTCGAGCGTTCGGTTGACTGTTTCTTTCCTTGCATTGGCTCGGGATGCTCTCCTTTCGCCGGCGACTCCCAGATCCATTTTTTCCATATTGATGGTTGGATGGCGGAGAGAATGGACACGGAGAAGGGGGAGGATGACTGTTTCTTTGCTTTCATATTCGTTGACTTTTACGTAAACGTCAATTAAAATAAAATTCAGAATATTACTTCTAGAAAAGGGATGGCCATGCACTATTTCACCATTTCCGATTTGGCGCAAGAGTTTGATGTGAGCACACGGACGATCCGCTATTATGAAGAACGTGGATTGCTCTCCCCAATCCGGACCGAGTCAGGGCAGCGGCTGTATACGAAAAAGGAGCGGGCGAAACTCAAGCTCATTTTGCGCGGCAAACGGTTCGGCTTTTCGCTTGACGAGATTCATGAGATGATTTCGCTGTTTGATGAGGATCGAACGGGGAAGAAACAGCTGGAAAAAACGGTCGAATACGGGCGGCGGAAATTGAGGGAGGTGAACGAGCGGATTGAGGATTTGCTGCAGCTGAAGGCGGAGATGGAAGCGCTGCTTTCCGATTTTGAACAGCGATTGCGACAATGGGAGGGATCGGATGGATGAACATTTCAGAGCTGCTTGCCCGGAATGCGAGGAAATTTCCAGAGAAAACGGCGGTCATCGAAGGAGAATCAGCGCTGTCGTATGCCGAGGTCAACCGCATGGTCAATCGCTTGGCCTCATCATTGGCTCGGCTTGGTGTCGGACGCGGCGATAAAGTCGCGCTGTATATGCCCAATACCAAAGAGTTTGCCGTTTCGTACTTTGCCGTTTTGCGCCTTGGCGCCGTGGTTGTGCCGATTAACGCGCGCTTGACGGCGGCTGAGGTGCAGTATATTCTCGGCCATAGCGAGGCAAAGGCGCTCATTGCGCACGATTCGGTGCATCAAGTGCTCGCTCCGCTTGTCGGTGGAAGCGATGGAATGTGGGTGAAGACAGGGAAGGCGGGAGTCGGCTGGCTGTCGCTCGAGGAGTTGATTGATTCGGGTGATTCCGACGAGATCGTCTGCCCAGCCAACGGAGATGATGAGGCGACGATTTTGTATACATCGGGGACAACGGGGCGGCCAAAAGGGGTGTTGTTCACGCATCGCAATGTGATCACGGTTGCGGACATGATCGTGATCGAAACGAAAATCGACCGTCAAAGCCGCCTGCTGCATCTCATGCCGCTCAGCCACTCGGCGCCACTTCATTTGTTTTTCATAGGCGGCACGTATGTCGGCGCGACCCATGTCTTGGCTCCTTCCTTTTCCCCGGATGCCTTGCTTGAACTCGTTGAGCGCCATAAGATCACCCACTTTTTTGGCGCGCCGGTGGCGTACTTGTTGACGGCAAAGCACCCGCGCTTTGACGAATATGACCTTTCTTCGGTCCGCTGCTGGATGTACGGCGGGGCGCCGCTGTCGCGCGAGGAAGTGAAGTTTGTCGCCAGCCGTTTTGGCGCCGGGCGGATGATGGGTTTATACGGTTTGACTGAAGCGGGCCCGAACGGCACGTACTTGTCCCCTGAGGAGCATGGCGAAAAAGCGGGAAGCGTCGGCCGCTATGCCGCTCTTCATTGCGAGGTGGCCATCGTCGATGAGAATGGACAGGAAGTCGCGCCCGGCGAGGTCGGGGAGATCGTGCTGCGCGGGGAGAGCGTGATGAAAGGATACTATAAGGACGAAGAAAAAACGAACGAAGCGATCAAAGACGGCTGGCTGTACACCGGCGATTTGGCGCGCCGCGATGAGGACGGTTACATTTGGATCGTCGACCGGAAAAAAGATGTCATTATTTCCGGTGGCGTCAACATTTATCCAAAGGAAGTGGAAGATGTGCTGCGGACGCATCCGGCGATCGCGGATGTCGCTGTGATCGGCGTGCCGCATCCGGAGTGGGGCGAAACGGCAAAAGCGTTTGTCGTGCTGAGCGCGCCGCTTGAACCGCTTGCGGAGGAGTGTAAGCGCTTCCTATCTGACAAGCTGGCTGACTATAAAATTCCGCGTCTGTATGAGGCGATCGCCGAACTGCCGCGCAATGCGACGGGAAAAGTGTTGAAACAAGTGCTGCGGGCGCGGGAGGCGGTCGCGCAAGGAAGATAAGGAGCGTTGGGGGCGGCGCAATGGGATCCCCTAGCGTCTTGATAGAGCTCCAAAAATTGTGAGGGGAACGAAAATCGAAGAAAGGGGAGAGACGATGAAACCGCTTTGTGAAGTTGACCCGAATTTGTTGGCGAATTTGAAACGGCATTTGGATGACGAATTGTATCGGTATGCGGAAGAAAAGCTCGCGTCGTTTTACGAATTTTGTTTGACAGACGTTGACCGCCGCGCTGTGCATACCGACCGCGAAGGGCAGCCGCGCCTGATCAAATATGACCGCTTTGGCAACGACATTTCCGAAGTATGGGTGAATGAAGGATACGAGCAGACGGCGAAACAGACGTACGAGACGGGGATTGTCGGCTATGTGCACAAGCCGATTCCTGAGCTTGGGAGAAAAGGGAACTATGTTTATTCATATGCCCAAGGGTACATTTTATCCCAAGCCGAGCCCGGGTTTTATTGTCCGGTGACGTTGACGATGGCGACCGCCTATGTGCTCGAGCATTTTGCCGATGAAAAGCTGAAGGCGACGTATTTGCCCCATGTCATCTCCACCGGGGAAGTCGAGTTGTACGAAGGAGCGACGTTTTTAACCGAGCGCCAAGGCGGGTCGGACGTTGGTGCCAATGCGGTGCGCGCCGTGCCGTGCGGCGATCATTATCAGTTATACGGGGAAAAATATTTTGCCAGCAACGCCGGCCGCTGCGGCGTAGCGCTCGTGTTGGCGCGCATCGACGGGAGCGGGCCGGGGACGAAAGGGCTGAGCTTGTTTCTCGTCCCATGGCGCAACGAGGATGGGACATTAAACGGCATCACCATCCGCCGCTTAAAGGATAAATTAGGGGTGCGCGCCGTGCCGTCCGCCGAAGTCGTGTTTGACGGCGCCAAGGCGTATGTCGTCGGCGATCCGGCGAAAGGCTTCTATTATATGATGGAAGCGCTTAATCTCTCGCGCGTCTGCAATGCGGTTGCTTCCGTCGGCATCATGAAGCGGGCTCTTGAAGAGGCGAAACAATACGCCGAGCGGCGCACGGCCTTTGGTCATGTGTTGACGAATTACCCGATGGTGCGCGGGACGCTCGCCAATTTGACAGCGAGACAGGAAGTGGAAACGAGCGCCTGCTTTGACATGATCGCCTTGTTTGACCGCGTCATGGCCGCGCCGCATGAAGCGAGCGAGGCGGAGAAAGCATGGCTCAGGCTTCTGATTGCGCTCCTTAAGATGCGCACCGCCGAAGAGGCGATCGCGTTCAGCCATGAGGCGATTGAAATGCATGGAGGCAACGGTATATTGAAGATTTTGTTACGCCACGCCTGTTGCGCGATGCGCAAGTGCTGACGGTTTGGGAGGGGACGGCGAACATTTTGGCGCTCGAGGTGCTGCGTTTGATGCGCAAATATCGCATCCACGAACGGTTTGCCGCCGAGATGCAGGAGCGCCTTGAGCGGTTGACGGCCGAGGTTAAGCCGCTTGCCCGCCCGGTTGAAGAAGGGTTGAAGGAGTTGGTGGCCGCGCTCGCCCGTCTTGGCGGCCAAGCGGATGAGGTGCAGACGTTCCACGCGAAAGCGATCGCCAATCGGATGTGTGATCTGTATTTGAGCATCATCGCCCTTGAACGCGGACAGGAAAACGATCGGAATCAGCGGATCGCCGAGCTGTTTGTGCGTCATGTGTGGGAGCGCGGGCTCGTCGATGAACGCATGACGTCGGTGCGTGAGTTTGACTTGATCGTCAGATGTAAAGGAGCGTCTGCCCCGCTTGCCCATTCGTAAATTGGCGGCATGAAGCGGGCCGTGAGCGAAAGGGATGTTCGTGTTGGGCGGACATCTCTTTTTTTGATTGCCAAATGAGCAATGGAACAAGTAGGATGAAAGAAAAGGGAAAAGCGAGAGGGGGAAATGCGCATGGAATTGGTGCGCACGCCGCGCCGGACGAAACGGCGCGTGTGGATTTCGGCGGCCATTGGCGTCGTGATGTTGGGGGTGCTCGCCTGCGTCGGTTTGTCCGTTTATGTCGGCTGGCAGCTGACGCATAAACCGCGCGAGCCGATTACCATGACGCCGAAAGACTATGGCATGGCGTATGAAAGTGCGACATTTACAAGCAAAGATGGGAAAACGGCGCTCGAAGGCTGGATCATTCCGCCTAAAGGAGCGGCGAAGATGACGGTCATTTTTGCCCATGGGTATGCCGGCAACCGGATTCAGAAAAACGTGCCGTTTTTGCCGCTCGCCAAGCGGCTTGTTGACGACGGGTACCGCGTCATCTTGTTTGACTTTCGTGCGAGCGGTGAGTCGGAAGGCGATATGATTACGATCGGCGTCAAAGAGAAAGACGATCTGCTTGGCGTCATCGATTACGCGAAGCGGCACTATCGCGAGCCAGTCGCCTTATACGGCGTTTCGATGGGAGCGGCGACATCGATCTTGGCGGCGGCAGAAGACAATGACGTGCGCGGGGTGATTGCGGACAGCCCGTTCAGCGACCTCGAATCGTATTTGCGAGCCAATATGCCGGTATGGACGCATCTGCCGAACGTGCCGTTTACGTATTTGATTTTGGCGATCGTTCCGGCGCTGGCCGATTTGGATCTAGCGTGTCTTCGCCCATCCATGCCGTCGATCGTGTCGCGCCGAGGCCGATTTTGTTCATTCACAGCAAAGACGACCGTTCGATTCCGTATGAAGAAAGCGTAAAACTGTACAAAACCCATCCGGATGCGTTTCAGCTATGGCTGACGGACAAAGCGGATCATGTGAAAAGTTTTTCTCTCTACAGCGATGAGTATGTAGAACGGGTGTTGGTGTTTTTGCGCTCATTGGAAAAGACTGCTTTCTAGAGACGGCTGCGATTCGTGTTCGGCCGCTTTTTGTATTATAATGGATGCAATAGAGGATCAAGATGGCATCGGCCAACTGGTCAAGGAGTGAATGCTGTGTGTGGCCGGTTTACGTTAACCGCTGATTCGGAAACATTGCAGACGCTGTTTCGTTTCCGTTATCAAGGCCTGCTCGCGCCCCGGTTCAACATCGCTCCGGGTCAAGATGTGTTGACCATCGTCGCCGAGGGGGGAGAAAGAGTCGGGAAAATGATGCGCTGGGGGCTTGTGCCGTTTTGGGCGAAAGATGCCCGCATCGGCGCCAAGATGATCAACGCCCGGGCGGAAACGGTCGATGAAAAGGCGAGTTTTCGCCATGCGTTCAAGCGGCGGCGCTGCCTCATTTTAGCTGACGGGTTTTACGAGTGGAAAAAGGAAGGAACGAAAAAAGTGCCGTACCGGTTCACCCTCAAAACGGGCGAGCCATTTGCCTTTGCCGGACTGTGGGAGCGCTGGAAAGGGCCGAGCGGGCCGCTTGAGACGTGCACGATCATGACGACGAGGGCGAACGAGCTCATTGCCCCTATTCACGACCGGATGCCGGTCATATTGCCTCCCGAGCGGCATGATGACTGGCTTGATGCAAGTTTTGATGACAGCGAGTATTTGAAATCGTTGTTGTTGCCGTATCCGAGCGAACTAATGCGAATGTACGAAGTGTCGCCGCTTGTCAACTCGCCGAAACATGATGTGAGCGCTTGCATCGAGCCGGTTCACAGCCGATGAATGGGGGAATCGAATGCACCCGGTCATTTTGTTTGACGGCGACTGTTTGTTTTGCCATGCGAGTGTATATTGGATCGCCGCCCGCGACCGAAAGGCGGTGTTTCGCTTTGCCGCACAACAGAGCGCTGTCGGGCGGACATTGTTGGAAGCGATGAGCGCGCCGGGAGGGGACACGGTCGTCCTCATCGAAGACGGCTGCTATTATGTCAAGTCGGATGCCGTGTTGCGCATCGGACGACATCTGGCTTGGCCGTGGAATTGGCTGGCAGCCGTCGGGTTTCTCGTTCCGCGGCTGTTGCGCGATCATATGTATGATCAGATTGCGAAACGTCGGCATCGTCTCGCACCGAAGCACGATCATTGCCAGTTGCCGCCGCCTGAACTGCGGGCTCGTTTTCTTGATGAATTGCCGCGGTAAAGAAGGAAAATATGTTTGTTTGTCGTATTGAAAAGAGAAAGAAATAAGGGAGGTGAAATGGCATGGCGAACGAAACAAAACGGTGGCTCGAACAATGCACGGCTGCGGCGCTTGAGCAGTTCGCCGATGATTTGGCGGCATCCGCAGAGCAGGGCGAGGGAGACCGCCGCCGGTTTTACGAAGGGATGGCGGTGGCGGCGAAACTCATCGCGCTCCGTTGGGAAGGAAAATGTGCCTATATTGATGATCATTTGCTTGATAATGTATACGAGGCGTTGGCTGTCTTCTCATTGGAAAAACTTGAGGAAACGCTGGCCATGGAGACGGAAGAGGCGCATGGCGGCGTCCGCTGCTCGTTTTGTCTCAAAGAAAAACCAAGGCTGGCCAAAGGTCCGCTGGCGGCGATTTGCGACGATTGCCTGCAGTTTGGGCTGCAAGTGATCACCAAGCAATCATGACGGAGGCGGCGGTCATCGCGAAGGCGATGGCCGCCGTTTTTCCGCATAGAAGATAAGCGGGCCGGACAGAGCGAGGAGTGTGATGACAAAAGCGATGACACCGCTCCAATGGAAATGCGTCCAGACGTAGCCGCCGGCTGTTCCGGCAAGGCTTGACCCTAAATAATAGAAAAGAAGATACAAGGAAGACGCCTGCGCCTTATAGACGTGCGCCTGTTCGCCGATCCAGGCGCTGGCGATGGAGTGGCAGCCGAAAAAGCCAAACGTAAACAGCGCCAAACCGGCTATTTTCACGAGCACGGACGGAGCGAGCGTGGCGAGCGCCCCGAGCGCCGTCAAAGCGACCGACAAACGCAAGGTGCAGGCGTGGCCGCGAAGATCCGCCCGCCGTCCCATATAGACAGAGCCGATGCCGCCAAATATGTAAACGATAAACAAAAAGCCGAGCACGGATTGTCGGAATGAATACGGAGGCTCGCTCAGCAAAAAGCCGATGTAATTGTACAGCGTCACAAACCCGCCCATGAACAAAAAGCCAAGCACTACGAGCGCCATAAGCGGCTTGTTGCGAAGGTGGACGGCGTATGCCTGCCGCAGCGTTTCCCTGTTCCGCCGCCGGACGGCCTGTCTTGGTGCGGGCAGAAAGACGGTAAAGGCAAGGGAAAGCGCCAATGATAGAAATCCGATCGTGATCAGCGCCGAGCGCCAGGAAAAAAGATCGGTCAGTACGCCCGTCAAAATCCGCCCGGCCATGCCGCCGATCGATGTGCCGCTAATATAGAGCCCCATGGCCTTGCCGATGCTGGCCGGATGGAACTCTTCGGCGACATACGCCATGGCCAAGGAAGGGATGCCGGCTGCCGTGATGCCAACGAGCGTGCGCGCCGCAAGCAGCGTCGGAAAATCCGGGCTGAACGCCATTGCGATGGCCAACAGCGATGTCAGCCACATCGAGGCGGCCATCACCCGCTTTTTGCCGATCCGGTCCGACAAGTTGGCCGCGGCCAGCATCGCGACGGCAAGTGCGCCGGTCGATGCTGATACGGTTAAACTCGCCGCTGCGGCCGAAACGTGAAACTGTTTGGCGAAAATCGGCAGCAACGGCTGGGGTGTATACAGCACGGCAAACGTCACAAACCCGCCGAAAAAGAGCGATATGCTTGCTTTCAGATAGGTGATGCTTCCCTTTTCGATGTATGTCAAGGTCGGTCGCCTCTTTTTTTCGAGTGAACGAAGACTGAACATTTCTACTTTCTACTATACTGCTTTTCCCGATTGATCGTCTACAAAAAGAAACACCCGCCGCCCGCAAGGCGGCAGATGTTGGTGAGATTTGAATTTGTCCGAGTCAATGCCCATCGGGGCGGTCGGTGCAACGATGGCCTCTAAAAGATCTAAGTGGTATTCTTTTGCGAAGTTTCCTGGTAAAATTGTACAATTTATATGTATGGGAAGAACAATCGAAAGGGGCAACGTATATGATTCCGATCGTAACGGCTGAGGAAATGTACGCCATTGACCGGGAAGTGGCAGAACGGATCGGCATCAGCGCTGACTCGTTGATGGAAAACGCCGGACAGGCGCTGTTTTGGGCGCTGAAGAAGCGGATTCCGCCCGCTGCCAAGGTGGCGGTGCTCGCGGGCACGGGCAACAACGGCGGCGATGGGTTCGTCATCGCGCGCATGTTGAAAAGTTATGGCTATGAAACCGATGTCTGGCTCGTTCCGCCAAAGGAAAAGGTGAAAGGGGCGGCGCGCACGGCGCTTGAGGTGTACGAGCGGTCCGGTTATGCATGGATCGCTTATGAAGGAAAAGAGCGGGAGTTGGCGGCGCTCTTGCCGCATTATGACATCATCATTGACGCCTTGCTTGGCATCGGCGTCAAAGGGGACGTACGTCCGCCATATAAGGAAATCATCGAGCAAGTGAACCGTTCGCCGGCGGTCGTTTATGCGATTGACGTGCCGAGCGGGATGCCGGCGGACGGTGGGGAAGCCGGCATGGCGGTCCGCGCTGATGCGACACTGACGGTGCAATGCCCGAAACTTGGGGCGTACACGTTCCCGGCGGCCGATTATTACGGAGAGCTCACCGTCGTGGATATCGGCATTCCGCCGGCGGCGGTGCAGGCGAAGGCGGCTGCTCGGTTTTTGTGGGAAAAGAGCGATGTGGTGCGGACGATGCCGAAGCGAACACGGTCATCTCATAAAGGAACGTACGGCAAGTTGCTCATCGTCGGCGGGTCCAAGGCGATGGCCGGAGCGGTGACGCTCGCCGCCAAAGCGGCGCTGCGAAGCGGGGCCGGACTTGTGACCATGGCGGTTCCGGAAACGGTGTATGAGGCGGTTGCCAACCGCGTGCCGGAAGCGATGTGCCGACCATGGCCGGCCGAGGGCGGCGCGTTTGCCGGCGCGGCCGATTGGGATGGGCTTGAGATCGATGCGATCGCTGTCGGCCCAGGGATGGGCCGGACGGAAGGGGTTCGCCGCTTGGTCAATGAGCTTGTGCGCCAGCCGGTGCCGCTTGTCATCGACGCCGATGCCTTGTTTTTTTGGGGCGATTACGCCGAGCTGGTGCGCGAACGGAGCGCGCCGACGGTGATCACGCCGCATCCGGGGGAAATGGCGCGCCTCCTTCGCCGCCCGGTCAGCGAGGTGGAACGCGACCGGTTTGGCGTGTCGAAGCGGCTGGCGATGGAATATGGCGTGTATGTCGTGTTGAAAGGGCCGTATACGATTGTGACGGCGCCGGATGGATCGCAATATGTCAACACGACCGGCAACCCGGCTTTGGCGAAAGGCGGGAGCGGCGACGTGTTGACGGGCATCGTGGCGGCGTTTTTGCTGCAGCACGAGGCGGTGCAGCCGGCGGTGAGCAATGCGGTGTTCGTGCATGGAAAGGCTGCTGATAGGCTTGTTCAACACGGTCATTCGCCCTGGGATGTATTGGCGTCGGACGTTGTGGATGCCTTGCCGGCTGTGCTTGCTTCGCTGACGTGATCAACCGCTTCAATGAAAGGAGCGCTGGGGGATGAACACGATTCCAGCCGGTTTGCGATGACCGGCTGGCGTTGTCTTTTTCCTGCGCATAAGGCATGCGGTTCGGGCGCAAACCGCTGAGGCCGTATTTGCGGCTGCGGCTGTAATGGTTGGTTTATCAGCCGACATTCAGCTTTCGCTGATCGCTGGGTTGCGCCCTTCACGCGCTTGAAGCGGGAGTCTTCTTTCGAAACGATGATAAACGTTGCGGAAAGGCGGCAGTTCCATTTTTGGACAAACATGGCTATAATGAATGTAGAAATAGAAGAAGGGAGATGGGAATCGTGCCGCAATTCGTTTGGCTTGAAACGGAGGAAGAAGTGAGAAGCGCCTTTCCGGTGATGCGCGAGCTGCGCACCCATTTGGATGAGGAAACATACACGGCGCTTGTGCGGGAAGCGCAAGAAAAAGAAGGGTATAAGCTTGCGGCGTTATATGATCAGGACAAAATGGTTGCCGTTGTCGGATTCATGCCGATGATCACGCTCTATAACGGCCGCTTTATTTGGGTGTGCGATTTGGTGACCGCTTCGAGCGAACGTTCGAAAGGGTATGGAAAAGCGTTGCTGTCCTATGTACACGAGTGGGCGAAGGAGCACGGCTACGGGATTGTCTCGCTCTCCTCCGGCTTGCAGCGGATTGACGCCCATCGCTTCTATGAGGAAAAAATGGAATATGAAAAAGTCAGTTATGTGTTTTTGAAACGCTTATCGAGTTGAATCCAACGGCGTCTGTTCAGCAGACGCTTTTCATTTTTGGAGTAGAAAGTTGTCCCACTTTTCATTATAATACGAAATATATAGGTCGTATTTTGGAATTGATATTCTGATATTCGGAACAGAGGGGCGACGATGAACAAAACGGTGTTAAAAACAAAAGAACTGCTTGATTTGTTTCTCGATTGCGAACGGTTGACATTGCCGGAGATGGTCGAACGGCTTCGGATGCCGAAAACGTCGGTGTATCGAATGGCCCAGTCGCTTGTTGTCCTCGGTTTTTTGCAAAAACGAGACGATCACTATGAGCTCGGTTTAGCCTTCTTGACGTTTGGCGCACTCGTCGCCGAGCGGCTTGATATTCGCCGGGCGGCGCTGCCCGTGATGAAGCGGCTGAAAGAGGAGACGAACGAAGCGGTGAATCTTGTCATTCGCGACGGTGATGAGGCGCTGTATATCGAAAAAGTCGAGACGTCCGAGCCGGTGCGCGTCTATACGAAAGTCGGGCGGCGCGCTCCGTTGTACGCCGGTGCGTGTCCCCGCGTGTTGCTTGCGTTTATGGACAAGGCGGAGCGGGAACGTTATGTAGAACAAGTCGAACTTGTTAAAATCGCCAAACATACGGTGACCGACAAAGAAGCGCTTCGCCGGTTGTTGGAAGAAGACCGGTGCCGCGGCTATACGGTCAGCTATTCTGAGCTGGAAAACTATTCGGCCGCCGTTGCGGTGCCGATTTTCAACCATGAAGGCGCGGCGGTTGCCGGGCTGAGCGTCGCCGGGCCGGAACAACGCTTTTCGCCAGATGATGTGGCGCGCATCGTTCCGCGATTGAAGCAGGCGGCGATGGACATTTCGCGCGAACTCGGCTTTCGGGGGAAGGGATGACGGTGGAGTATACGTTGTTTCCATTATGCGAATATGCGGTGACGGTTCGGTTTTCAGACCGCATTGACGAGGACGTGAATGATATCGTCCACCAAACGGCCGCCCGGCTTCAGGCCGAGCGAAAAGAAGGCATCGAGGAGATCGTGCCGGCGTTTTCGTCGCTCACCATCTACTATGATCCATTGATGATCGATTACATCGGCATAGGCGCATGGCTAAGGAAAAACATCAGGCGGTCTGAACAAGCGGTGCGGCGTTCGGCGCGGACGGTCGTCATTCCCGTCTGTTACGGCGGCGAATTCGGTCCGGATTTGCCGGATGTCGCTCGTTTCCATGGGATGACAGAAGACGAAGTGGTAGCGCTCCATTCGGCCGGACGCTACCGAGTTTATATGATCGGCTTTTCTCCTGGATTTGCCTATTTAGGAGGGTTGTCGCCGCGCTTGGCGACGCCAAGGCGGTCGGTGCCGCGCACAAAAGTGCCTGCCGGTTCGGTCGGCATCGCCGGCGGACAGACGGGCGTCTACCCGCTTGCGACGCCGGGCGGCTGGCAACTGATCGGTCGAACGCCGCTGAAGCTATTTGACCCGCACCGAGAGAAGCCAAGTTTGCTTGCGGCTGGTGATATCGTCGCGTTTCAGCCGATTGGGGCTGATGAATTTGCACGTTGGAGCGAGGAACATGATTGACGTCATCGAGGCTGGGTTGTTTACAACCGTGCAAGATGGCGGGCGTTTTGGCTACCGGCATGCCGGCGTGCCGGCGGGCGGGGCGATGGATGCGTGGGCGTATCGCCTGGCTAATGCGCTTGTCGGCAACAACGGTGATGAGGCGGTGCTTGAGGCGACGATGGCCGGACCGACGCTTCGGTTTCGCGTCGAGGCCGTCGTTGCGGTATGCGGCGGCGATTTCCCGTGTACGCTCAATGGGCGGACGTTTGCACTTTGGAAGCCGATGGCTGTTGAGCCGGGCGATGTGCTCGAAGTAGGGGTGTGTCGGACGGGGTTTCGAGCGTATATCGCTGTATCAGGCGGCATCGACGTCCCGCCCGTGATGGGCAGCCGTTCCACGTACGTTCCAGCCCAGCTTGGCGGGCTTTCAGGCCGCCCGTTGCAGCGGGGCGATGCACTGCCGGTCGGCGTTACTCATGGGCGTCGTGTTATCGGCCGGATGCGTTGGGGTCTTGCTTCGGCCGCCCGCCGCTATATCGGTGGGAAAACGAAAACGGTGCGCGCGGTTCCCGGTCCGGAGTATGACGAATTTACGCCGGCGAGCCGCCGCCAGTTTTTCGCCGCCCGCTATGAGGTGACGACGCAGTCCGATCGGATCGGCTATCGGCTTTCCGGTCCAACGTTGGCGCTTGTGCGCGAGCGGGAGATGGTCTCGGAAGCGGTCGTTTTCGGCACGGTGCAAGTCCCAGCATCCGGCCAGCCGATCGTATTGATGGCGGACAGCCAGACGACCGGCGGCTACCCGCGCATCGCCCAAGTCGCGGCTGTGGATTTGCCGATTCTCGCGCAGGCTCGCCCGGGTGACTTTATCCAATTTCAGCCGATCGGGCCGGAAGAAGCGATGTGGCTTTATAAGGAACAACAGCAACGGCTGGCTCGATGGATTGCGGCCATTCGCCGTCAATGGGAGGGAGAACGGTGAGGACGATTGATTTGAATTGCGATTTCGGCGAAAGCTTTGGGGTGTATAGGCTTGGGCAGGAAGAAATCTTATCGTACGTGACCTCTGTCAACATCGCCTGTGGGTTTCACGCCGGCGACCCGCTCGTCATGCGGCGGACGGTGCAACTCGCCATCCAGCATGGCGTTGCCATCGGCGCCCACCCGGGGTTTCCGGATTTGCTTGGCTTCGGACGGCGCGCCATGGCCGTTTCGCCAGAGGAGGTATACGCCTATGTAGTCTACCAAATCGGCGCGCTGGCTGCGTTTGTGAAGGCGGAAGGCGGCGTGATGACGCATGTGAAGCCGCACGGCGCCTTGTACAATATGGCGGCGAAAGACGCGGCGCTGGCCGAAGCGATCGCCAAAGCGGTGCATGATGTCGATCCGATGCTTGTCTTATACGGCTTGTCGGGAAGCGAACTCATCCGCGCCGGCCGCGCCTACGGCTTGTGTACGGCGAGCGAAGTGTTCGCCGACCGGACGTATCAGGCGGACGGTTCGCTCACCCCAAGAAGCGATCCGCGCGCCATCATCGCGGATGAAGACGAAGCGGTCACGCAAGTGCTTATGATGATCCGCGACCGGCGCGTTCGCTCGGTGCAAGGGACGGACGTGGCGATTGAAGCCGACACCGTCTGTCTCCATGGCGACAATGAACAGGCGGTGCGATTTGCCAAGCGGCTCTATCAAGCCTTGCAAAACGAAGGCATCGCCATTCAGGCGCCGCGCCGAGAGGAAAGACGATGAAGAAAGCCGGAACACCATATTTGGCGCCCTTGCCGTCTTCTTTAATGGTGTATATGGGCGTGTGCACTGCCATGCAGCAGCTGCCGAATAAGCGCCTTAAGCAGGAAACTCGCTTAGGGCGCTGTTTTCATTTAGAGCTGTTTATTGCTTCTTCTAACTTATACCGATTTTTTGGCTGGCTCAATGAAATGGC
>NZ_ATCO01000193.1:0-794 GCF_000422025.1 Geobacillus sp. WSUCF1
ATCTGTTTAAGCTTAAAGGAGAGCTATTTCTTCCTTAAAGATTAACGAAGTCTTTTGGTTTCCTCTAAAATTCTTTTCAGTTCAGCTACTTTCATACGAAAAAACCTTATCTTTCCTAGAGTGATTATGTTTAATATTGAGTAGCAAATAAGGCTTAGGGAATACTCTTTATCCTCATTAATATCGTGAAAAAACTTCACTCAAACACTCCCTTGCTAAAATTTATTTTAAGTATAAGGCATACACTCCAATATACATTCTTTCTTTACATAGGATGCTACTGCTCTGCATGTTCTGTGCTTTTTAATCACCAACATACAAGCAAGATATTTTGAAATACTAAACGCCGGAACATTTTTGCATATTTGACTTGGATAAGTACCTTTTGGGCAAATAGCGCTTGCTCTAAAGATGATATTCTCCGCATTATTCTCATTATTTGTATTACTTTGTGTATCTAAAATAGCATCTATTTCGTTTTGTAAAACAGCAACTTCTTCTATGTTTTGTAATGTATCTTGTATTTCATTAAATTCCTCGTTTGAAACAGAGCAATCTGTACATTCTTGATCCTCTGTAATAACTTCTGTTTCGCCTGTTTCATAATCAGTTATCTCTTTTGAAGTTCCATCATAATGTATTTTAAAAACTGATATGATCTTCTCATTATTTAAATCATACTGCATTTCAAAAATTGTAACATTTGTATCGGAAGCAGAAGAATTAAATTGCACAGTTATAGTTGAGCGCTAAAGCTCAACTAGCACCACGGGTTAGGAATGATATGATGAGCC
>NZ_ATCO01000194.1:0-7435 GCF_000422025.1 Geobacillus sp. WSUCF1
TTAAATTGCATCTATATAGACCGCTGACGGTTTTGGCTTGACAGCTGCCGATCGAGCTCGTCGACGAGTTCGGCGAAATGATCTAAGACCCGCTCGATCGGTTCGGGGCTTGTCATATCCACTCCGGCACGTTTGAGCAGACGGATCGGGTCATCGGATGCGCCGGAGCGCAAAAATTGTTTGTACCGCTTCACCGCCTTGCCGCTTGTATCGGTTTGGATGCCGCTCACAATGGTGTACGACGCCGCGAGCGAAGTGGCATATTTGTATACATAAAAGGCGTCATAAAAATGCGGAATGCGCAGCCAGCCGCGCGCGGCGCCGGGATCGGCGGCGTACGCCGGGCCGTAATACGTTTTGAGCAAGCCAAGCCAAAGCTGGTTCAGTTCGTCCGCTGTCAGGCTGCCGCCTTGGCGCACTTTGTCATGAATGATCCGCTCAAATTCGGAATACATCACTTGCGTGTACAACGTGCCGCGGATTTGCTCGATTTGTTCGACGAGCAGGCGGAGTTTTTCTTCTTTTGTTTTTGCCTGTTTGTATAAATAATCGAGCATGAGCCATTCGTTTGCGGTCGAGGCGACTTCGGCGGTGAAAATCGAATGGCCGGAATAATGGTACGGCTGCGCGCGGTTCGTGTAGACGGAATGCATGGCGTGCCCAAGCTCGTGGGCCATCGTCAATACGCCATCAAGCGAACCGTTGTAATTGAGCAAGATGAACGGATGGGTGTCATACGCTCCCGTGTTGTAGCCGCCGGTATATTTTTTCGGGCGCGGGAAGACATCAAGCCATCGCTCTTGAAACGCTCGGTGCACCTGTTTGATATAGTCGGCGCCGAGCGGCTTGAGCCCTTCGACAATGAACGTTTTCGCTGTTTCAACTGGGATCGATTTCGCCGTTTCGCCGACAAGCGGCACGTACAAATCATAGCTGTGAACGCGGTCAAGCCCGAGCGCGCGCCGCCGCAATTCGATATAGCGGTGCAGCGCCGGCAAATGGCGGCGGGTGGCGGCGATTAAGTTGTCGAACACTTCCTTCGGGACATCGTCGGCGGCCAGCGCGGCGGCCAGGCCGGATGGATAGCGGCGCACGTTCGCATACAATTCATCCGCTTTGACCGAGGCGTACAGCGTCGCCGCGGCGGTCTGCTCGAGCGCCTCATAGCTTTTCGCTTTCGCTTCAAACGCCGCCTTTCGATAGCGGCGGTCCGGGTGCTCGAGCATGGCGGCGTATTGGTCGTCGGTCAATGTCACCGTTTTTCCGTTCGGCATCGTGACAGACGGCGGCTCGTAATCGCCGCGGGCGGCGTGGTCATAAATGTTCTCCGCCTCGCCGAGCGCCGGCGATAGTTTCGCGAGCAGCCGTTCTTCGCGTTTCGTAAGCGTATGCGGCTTTTGCTCGCGCAACTCATGGAAGTAATAGCGGTACGCTTTCAGCTCTTTGCTCGTTTGGAGCTTCTTGAGCGTCCGCTCGGGTAGGGCGAGCAGTTCCGGCTCGATGAACGCTGTTTTCGCCGCATATTGGGCGGCGAGCGCTTCCACTTTTGCCCCAAGCCGGGCCGCTGCCTCGTCTTCAATGTTCAGATCGCGTTTTAAATGGGTGTAAAGCGACAGTTTTTCGAGCTTGCGGGCCGTTTGTTCGTTGAGGGCGAACAGTTTGGCGATCGTCTTTGCATCATCGAGTTTTCCTTCAAACGCCGCCAGTTTCGGCAAGGCGTTTTGCACCGCCTTGTAGTCGTGCATCCACTCGGCTTCGGATGGATAAATGTCGGCTAGGTTCCATTCGTATGCGGTTTCGGCGGCTGATGCCGGCCATGGGGAGGCGAAAAGAAGCACAGCGGCGAGCCCAAGAAGCCAGCGCTTCATATCATCACGTCCTTTCCGTTTTTTCCTCTTGTTGGTAGTATGCGCAAGCGGAACGATTTTAGCCAAAAATAAAGAAAGGGAGACAATCAATGGAACGAATTCGGTTGGCGGACGATTTGACGTTTTCCCGCCTCATTCACGGCTGTTGGCGGCTTGCGGACTGGGGCTATTCGCGCGAGCAGCTGCTCGGGCTCATTGAATTTTGTCTTGAGCGCGGCATTACGACGTTTGACCATGCTGATATTTACGGCGACTATACGTGTGAATCGCGCTTTGGCGAAGCACTGGCGTTAAAGCCAAGCTTGCGCGGTCAGATCGAGATCGTGACGAAATGCGGCATCAAGCTGCCATCGAAGTACGGGATGAAATTATACGATACAAGCAAAAATCATATCATCGCTTCGGTTGAGCAATCCCTTCGACACTTCCATACCGATTATATTGATGTATTGCTTATCCACCGCCCGGATCCGTTTATGAACCCGGAAGAGGTGGCCGAGGCGTTTCTCCAACTCAAGCAGGATGGAAAAGTGCGCTATTTTGGCGTTTCCAACTTTAAACGTTCGCAGTGGGAAATGCTTCAGTCGTATTTGCCGTTTCCGCTCGTGACCAACCAAATCGAAGTATCGGCGTATCGGTTGGAAAATCTTGAAGACGGCACCGTTGACCTTTGCCTTGAGAAGCGCATTCCGCCAATGGTATGGTCGCCGCTCACCGGCGGGGCGATTTTTTCCGCTGACGATGACCGGGCGGTGCGGTTGCGCGGGACGCTTGAACAAGTGCGGGGTGAGGTGGGCGCTGAGACGATCGACGAAGTGTTGTACGCGTGGCTTCTCGTTCATCCAGCGCGGATGATGCCGATTGTCGGCTCGGGAAAACGAGAACGCATCGAGCGGGCGGTGCGGGCGTTGTCGCTTCCGCTTTCCCGCGAGCAATGGTTCGCTATCTTACAAAGCTCCATGGGGCATGATGTGCCGTAAGGGGAGAGGACGATGAAGGTCATTATCGCGGAAAAGCCGGACCAAGGGGCGACGCTCGCCTCGATTTTTCGGACGAAAAAACGGCAAGGCTATATCGAAATTTTGCCGAATGACTTGTTTCCCGACGGGGCGTATATGACATGGGCGATCGGGCATTTGTTCCAGCTCGCCCCGCCGGAGCGGTATCGGCCGGAGTGGAAGCGGTGGACGCTCGGCACGTTGCCGATCATCCCGGAACGGTTTGAGTATGAGATCGAAAAAGCGAAGGCGAAACAGTTCAAGGTTGTGAAAGAATTGCTGCGAAAGCCGGAAGTGACGGAAATCATCCATGCCGGCGACGCGGGGCGCGAAGGGGAGCTCATTGTGCGCAACCTCATCCGCCTAAGCGGCGTGAACAAGCCGATGAAGCGGCTTTGGCTGTCGTCCTTGACCCCGAAGGCGATCGAGGAAGGGTTCCGCCGCCTGCTTGATGAACGGACGACGCGCCCGCTCTATGAGGAAGCGTACGCTCGCGCCTGCGCGGATTGGCTCGTCGGCATGAACGCCTCGCGCGTGTACAGCCTCTTGCTGAAGGAGCGCGGGATGAACGATGTGTTTTCCGTCGGGCGCGTGCAGACGCCGACATTGGCGCTGATCGTCCGGCGTGAGCGGGAAATTGAGCAGTTCCGCCCTGAACCGTTTTGGGAAGTCGTCGCCTCGTTTGTCATTGGCGACAAGCGTTATGAAGGAAAATGGACGGATAAAAACGGCCAAACGCGTCTTGGGGACGAGGAGATGGCGAAAAAGATCGCTGCCTTTTGCCAAGGAAAACGGGCGGAAGTCGCCGACGTCCACACGGAGCGGAAAACGTATCAGCCGCCGCTGTTGTTCAACTTATCGACGCTGCAAGCGACAGCGAACAAGTTGTATCGCTTCTCGCCGAAAAAGACGCTTGATGTGCTGCAGTCACTCTACCAAAAAGGGATCGTTTCGTATCCTCGTTCCGATTCGATGCATGTGACGAAAGGGGAAGCGGAAACGTTTCCCGCCATTTTGCAAAAGCTGTCCTCGTTTCCGGCGTACGCTTCGTATTTTCCGTTGCCGCAGCCGTCGATTTTACAGAATAAACGTTATGTAAACGAGAAAAAGGTGACGGACCATTACGCCATTATCCCGACCGAGCAAGTGGTGGATCCCGAGAAGCTGTCAGCCGACGAACGGAAGGTGTACGATTTGGTCGTCCGCCGCCTAATTGCCGCCCACCATCAGGCGGCGGTCATCGATTATACGACCGTCACGACGCTCGTTGACGGTCGGGCTCGCTTCGTTTCGAAAGGAAGGCAGGTCGTCGAGGAGGGGTGGCGCGCGGTCATCCGCCCGCATGAGGAGGAGAAAGATGCTGCGCTGCCTCCCCTTGAGCGAGGGGAGGCGGGGAAAGCGGCCGCTGTCAAGGTGAAAGAAGGGAAGACCGAGCCGCCGAAACGGTATACAGAAGGCGAACTCATCACTTTGATGAAAACGGCGGGAAAATTTTTGGACGACGAGGAACTGGAAAAAGTGCTCGCCAAAACGGAGGGGCTCGGCACGGAAGCAACAAGGGCGGCGATCATTACCATGCTGAAAGAGCGGAAGTATATTGAAGTGAAAAAGAACCTCGTATATGCGACCGATAAGGCGAAAGTATTGATCGAGGCGCTCGGCGGCACGATTCTCGCCTCGCCGGAAATGACGGCGAAATGGGAGCAGCGCTTAAGCGAAATCGGTGAAGGGAGCGCCTCTCCCGCTGCTTTTATGGAACAGGTGAAAAAGTTGGCGCAAAAAGTGGTCGCTGACGCCATCGCCGCCGCGCCGAATTGGAATTTCAGAGGGGTTGACACCGCCTCGATCCAGCGGACAAGGAAGAAAAAAACGATGGGCGAGAAGCTTGGGCCGTGCCCGCTTTGCTGCGGGACCGTCATCGACAAAGGAACGTTGTACGGCTGCGACCAGTACGCGAAAACAAAATGCCCGTTTACGATCTCCAAACGCATTCTCGGCAAGTCGATTTCGGCGGCGAATGTGAAAAAGCTGCTGGCGCAAGGGAAAACAAATGTCATAAAAGGGTTTAAAAAAGGCGGGAAAACGTTTGACGCCATACTCGTTTGGGATGAAAACGAGAAGAAATTGTCGTTTCAGTTTCCGAAGCGGTGACGAAAGCAACACGAGTGGGGGACGGGAGGTTTGGCGAAAAAGCGGACCGATGGCGGACCGCCGATCTGACCTCCTTTTTCTCAAATGATGAACCGAATCGGATCAAATGGGAACGATTTTCGTTTTTATTAACCGTAATAACATTATGTAAAGAATGAGTTCCCCCTGGCTCCCTGAAGGCGGGTCAATGACGGGGCAAACGACGGCAGGCGGCAATGCGGCCAGGGCGGTCTGGATAATCGGTGAACACACCGTCCACGCCCATGGCGCATAGGCGAGCGAGATCGTGTGGTTCATTGACGGTATAGACGTGAACCATGAGCCGCGGCCATGGGCGGCGCGCACCCACTCTTCGGTGACGGCTGAGAGCGGCAAGCCGATGCCATCGGCATAGACGGCGATTTGTTGCAACAGCTCGTCGCGGCCACTTCGCGCTTCCTTTTCGCCGACCAATTGAATGAGCGGGACGCCGCGCGGGATGAGCGGGCGGAGCGCCTGCAAACTTTCTGGATGGAACGATTGAAACATGACGCTTCCGCGCTGGAGAACGCCGTGTTTTTGCAATAGGCGGGCGACCGCCCGTTCGATGCCGGGCTGTTTCGTTTCGACGTACAATGGAACGTTTACACGTTCCGCTTTCAGCATCCGAACCACCTCATCAAGCGTCGGAACGCATTCGCCGGCAAAGCGTGGATCGAACCACGATCCGGCATCCAATTTTTTGAGCTCACGCAATGAAAAATCGCTGACCCGCCATGGCGACCGGTGCGGGTAAACCGTTTCGACATTTGTCGTCCGGGCGAGCGTCGCATCATGCAGGACAACGAGCTTCCCGTCTTTCGTTGCGCGCACATCGACTTCGATATAATCGGCATTCATGAGGGCGGCGAGGCGGTAGGATGAGAGCGTATGCTCCGGCGCGTGTCCGGACGCGCCGCGGTGGGCGATGACGGCGGTTTTCGGCTGGCTGGGTGGCTGCCAGGCAGCCGCGGCCGCTAAGACGATCGGCAGCGATAACAAAAACAATGCGCAAAGATAGATGCGAAAAACCGTGATCCGGCGCATAGACATCTCTCCCCTTCCAGTATCATATCAGGAAAACAAGTGTTAGGGGAATAACGGGGTGATATAGTGGGGAAAGGGTGCTTGTACCGATAGTGTCGCACATCAAGCAAAAGAATATTCAGGTTGATGCATAACGTGCACCATCATGCCGCATACTGTAAACGACAACAAAACGTTGGGCTATAGCCAAGCGGTAAGGCAACGGACTTTGACTCCGTGATGCGCTGGTTCGAATCCAGCTAGCCCAGCTGAATCGCCGGACGGGGCTCGTTCGTCCCGGCGGCCAAAACGGCTTCCGCCATGTTGTGCGGGGCCGTTTTTTCGTTCGCCGGAAAGCGGGGACGAGAACATCTTTTTATCGTTTTCAGCGGCCCCGCAAGGACACGCATCCGATGCCCGAGCAGAAGCAGCGCCGCAAAAAAATGTGGTGTCGGCAGGATTTTGACGAATGGTGGCGAATGAAAAAAAACGAAAGGGGAGAGGATCATGAAAACAGCTGATTTATGCGATCAATGTTTAGATGAGTTGCAAGTGTGCGAACTTTCGTTTCAATCGTACGGCGGAAAACGGATGTTTTCCGGGCCGATCGCGACGGTCGACGTGTTTGAGGACAACGTCCTTGTCCGTGAAGCGCTCGAGACGGTGCCGCCGGGGACGGTGCTCGTGGTCGATGGAAAAGGCTCGCGCCGCGTGGCGCTATTAGGCGACCGGTTGGCGCAAATCGCCTGCGACCGGGGGCTTGCCGGCATCATCATCCACGGCTGCATTCGCGATTCGGCGGAAATCGGCCGCATGCCGCTTGGGGTCATGGCGATCGGCACGTGCCCAGTGAAAAGCAAAAAAGAAGGAAAAGGCGCCCGCGACGTTGTGCTCGAGTTCGGCGGCGTCCGCTGGGAGCCGGGCGCATACGTGTACGCCGATGCCGACGGCGTTGTCGTCGCCAACAAAGATTTGTTGCGAAAAATGGTTGACGGCTGCGGTCGAGTCTCGTTCAATACAACGAACAGGTTGAGGCGATGGAGATGGAATGGCAGGAAGTGCGTTCATTGTATCCAAATCAATTTGTGAAATTACAAGTATTAAAGTCCCATTTAGAGGGAGATCAAGAAATCATTGAAGAGGTGGCTGTTATCGGAACGGTTTCGGACAAGGATGCAACTCGTGAGTTGCTGCAATCGAAAGGGAATCAGCTTGTTTATCATACTAGCCACAAGGAGATTGTTTTAAAAGTTCGGGGAGCGATTGGCCTGAGAGGGAAATTTCATCCTATTTCGCGCAGGAGACTCCCACTTCAACGACCAAAGGGAGTAAGTGGGAGAGGAATGCGCGTTCCCCCTTTCTTTTGTGTATGAT
>NZ_ATCO01000195.1:0-15857 GCF_000422025.1 Geobacillus sp. WSUCF1
GACAGTCGAAAAATGGACAAACGGCTTTTCCGTCAAGGATATGTTAAACTTTTTCATTGCAATCTATATGCAAATGGGCAAAAAAAAAAACGGGGCTTCTAGCTCCCTAGCGGCACCAATTCGATATAAGCGGCGAGCGCCTCGAGCAGCTGTTGCTGGGCTTTGGCCAACAGCGCTTCATCCCGTTGCTCTTTGTATGCGGCAAGGGCGGCATACGCCTGCTTCAGCGCTTCAACATACCGACCGACTGTTTTGTCGCTTGAAGCGTTGCTTTTTTCTAACGCGTCATACGCCTTTTGAAGCGCCTGCCAGTCATCTTCTCCTGCTTTCCTGCCGCCAAGCAAAGCCGCGGAGACCGCTGCCATGTTTTCATACAAAACCTCCCCTTTTTGGATGGCCTCCGACCGGCGCGCCGCCGCTTCGGCGGCAAACAACAGCTCTTTGACATACGTGCTTGGCACCCTTTGGCGATATTGGTCGTTGACCGTCCGCAACGTTTCCTTATCCGCGCCGACGGCGATATAGAGCGCTGCCGGTTTTTGCCCCGCGACGACGACCGGCACGCCTGCTGTTTTGATCGATTCGGACGCCTGCTTGGCCGCCGCCGCATTCGAATAGACGCCAGCTTGAATGACCGCAATGGAAAACGGCGCTCGTATGACGCTTTCTCTCCCTTCTCCTCCCGCCGCCGTTTCAGGCTTTGTCAATTCCGTCATCGCTTCAGATGCCGGCGACGAAGCCAATTTTTCCTTCGGAATGATGTGCAGCACCGTCATGCCAAACGCCATGCCGACCAACGCAGCGACCAACGCGGCGGCAAGCAGCGACTTGGCTTGAGCCGGGAGCCGCCATGGCCGACGTCTGCCGCTTTTCTTTTGTTGCATCGCCTCGGAAATGACCCGTTCATCCGCCTCAAGGGCGGCCGCCTCTTCCCAACCCGTCGTTTCAACATCTTCCCGAACTTGCCCATCCTCCGTAAACCACAGGCCTGTTGATGGCTTGCCTGCGGATGGCCCGCCTTTTTGAAACGCGCTCGCTTGGCGGCTGTCATCCGCCTCGTTTTCTGCTCGCTGTCCTTTCCCTAGATGGCTGTCCAACGAATATCCACCCGACTCCTCGGACGGCCGTCCTTCCGACGAACGCTCCACGGTAAATGGGCGGGGCTTGCCGTTGATATTCACCGTAATGCGCATGCGCTGCTTGTCCATTTGGCCACCGTCCTTCTTCACACTTCGATTTCTTTCGCCTATCTTACCACAAACGGAAAAAAAAAGAACAAGACATTTGTCGTCTTGTCCCCGCTTCTGTTCTTCATTTTCCGACATCAACGGTTGCGAATCGCCTCGGTCCCCAGCGCTTCGACAGGAATCGGCTGCTCGCGCCCCTCATAGGTGCAAAGCTGCTTTGTCTCGCCTTTCAAGCAAACGGCGTAATCGATCCCGCCGTCTTCCCGCTTCGTGGCAAGCACGTACGATGGATTCGTTTCCGGCGGCAATACATTTCCGGTGAACGGATCTTCGATTGGATCCAGCAAACCGTTGCCCACCAATTCTCCATACGACAATATGGCAGAAGAACGGGCTGGCAAAAATTCCACTTTCTCGGCGCGACATACAGCCGCGCCGCTTCATACAAGCCATAAGCATCAGAAACAAACGCCCGCTCGCGCGCCCGGTCGATCACCGTCCACATGGCAAGACCGACGATCATCGCCACAATGCCGATGATCACCAACACAGCCAAAAGCTCAATGAGGGTCATCCCCCGCTTCATGCGAATGAGCATATCGGACTTCCACCATCCCCGCTACCGGCCCGAAGACGGCGCCACTTCCACGAGCGGATTGTCTTTACCGCTTGGCGGAGGGACATCGCGGATGGGAATGAGCTGCTTCCATTTCTCAAGCTGCGGCGCGTAAAAGGCGCGGACATTGATGGAATAGGCGAGCGGTTGCACGTCGACAGCGGTGGACGTCAACTCCGGCGGGCCGGTAAACGTCAATCCTTCCACCGCCAAAATGCGCTCGGAGTGCTCAAGCACCTCTAAAAACCGTTCAAGCTGATAATAGGAAGGCGACTGCACGGTCAGTTGGGCGGTGATGGATTGAATGCTGCTTGGCGGAGAAACCGCTCGATTTCCTTCGCTTCCGTTGTTCGTTCCACTGTCGTTCTGCTGTGAAGATGCTGCTCCTTCATCAGAAAAATTGACGCTCACCAGCTGGCTGTCAGCGATATATTCCGCTTTCTGAAACAAGAGCAACAACTGGTCCGTAAGCGGATGGACAGGGACTTTTTTTTGCAATGAAGCAACGGTTTGTGCTGTTTCCTCTGAAGAAGGAGGCAGCTTTTGCTTCAAAGCGGCGAGCACCTTTTTCTCGCTTTGCACCGTTTGCTCCATCTGCTCGAGCTGGCTGTAGCGAGGCATGACCAGCCATGAATAGGCGGCCGCAAACAAAAGCGCGGTGACCGCAGCCATTGCCGCAACAAGAAGCGGCCATTTGCCAAAGCGGCTCATGATTTTTTTCCCTCCCCATCAGCCTGTTGCAGCTCCAGCTCATATTGCGCCATATATCTTGGCACGACTTGATGATCTTCCGGTTCGCCACTCGTCTCGCTGTTGGCCGCCACATTGACCAGTTTGACGTTTTTCACCATTCTCACTTTTTCTAATCGATCCAAATAATAGGCCGCCTCTTCCGGCGCATCAAACTGCACCACCATGGTCATCTTTGTCTGATCCGAGTACGTCACATTCATCATGAATCCGCGTTCGGGAAGCTGCTTTGTCAATGCCCGCAGCAACGGCACTGATTTCAGCGGATAGCGTTCCGCCCATTTCACCGCCTTCGCCAGCTCTTCTTGCTCCTTCTGTTCGTCTATATTTTTCATTTTCGCCGCCAGTACATCTTGCTCCGCTCGCACTTTTTTTTAATTCCGCCTCCAACATGGCCTGGCGATGATCCGCACGATCGATCAACCAATACAGCACCGAACCGGCTAGGAGAAGCAGCGCCGCCCCGAACAACAAAACGAGACGGATCGGCTGCCTCGTTTCTTTTTTCGGCAATAAATTGATTTCAGCGATCATCGTCAGCCCTTCCTTCTTTCAACGCCAATCCCCAGGCGAGATGAAAGCGGTCCGGCAGCGGATCAAGAGACGCGCTGAGCCGTTCTACAGGCACTTCAAGCCGCTCTGTCAAAGCCGTGAACACATGGCCCAACTCTGGATGATCGCCGGCGAGAAACAGGCGTGTGATGGACTGTTTGCCTTGTTGGAGGGAAAACGAATAAAAGCTCATGATCCGTTCCATTTCCTTATACACATCGACGAACGGATCCACAATCGCCGCCGTCCGGTCACGATAGGCTTCAAGCGGCAAATGGCGCATAAACAACGGCAAATGACGATGAAACACGCTCAAATTCACGGCGGATTCGTCAAACTGCACAAGCAAAATATGATCGTCCGGCGCAGCTTGTCCCGCCGCATAAAACGGACGATAAGCGCAAAGCGGCGATACATCCGCGGCCACCGGGCGCAAATCGGCTTCTTCCAAAAGCGCCGCGTATTCCGACACCACCGCTTCCGGCGCCGCAAACAGCAAAATCGACACCGCCTCGCTCGTTCTCTCCATCACCACATAATCAAACACCGGATCGGCAAAAGGAAGCGGAATCGACTCGCCAAGCTCCAGAAATAAATAGCCGCGAATCTCTTCATCCGACAAATGAGAAGGAAGGGGCAAACTGCGGATCATGACGAATGGATCAGGGACGACAAAGCGCGCGCGATGGCCGTCTATTTTCCATTCCTCCACGCATTCGTCCAAAATCATGGCCAATGTTTCCCCATCGACGATGCGGCCGTCGCGAACAACCCCTACTGGCAATGCCCGTTCGCCCCATCGTTTCACTTCAGGCGGATGCCCTAGCTTGACTTCCACATAGCGAATGGCATGATCTTTTACGACGATGTTCACATATTTGGACTTTCCCCACCATAACGCCATTCTCGTTCGCCCCCTTTCTTCCCATCCTTACACAAAAAGATCCATATACGCATCGACAAGCTGATCACCGAAAAACAGCGCCGTCAATGACCCGAGCGCAATCGCCGGCGCAAACGGCATCGGCTTGCCGCGCCGCACGCGCCCCAGCGCCATGCCAATCAGCCCGATGATCGTTCCATACAACGTCGCCAAAAAAAAGGCGAGCAACACCATTTTCCAGCCAAGCACCATTCCCAAAACCGCAAACAGCTTCACATCGCCGCCCCCCATCCCGCCATTGGACAAAACGGCAATCAGCCATAAAAGCGAAAATCCGACCGCCGCGCCAATCAGCATATCGACCCACGGCAAAAACGGGATCACAAGCCGTTCAACCAAAAACAAACCGGCAAACACCAAAAGCACCCGGTCGGGGATGAGCATATAACGAAGATCAGACACAACGATGATGGCCAACAAGCTGATGAGCGTCCACGCCACAACGAGCCGCCCGCCCCAGCCGACCCACATCGGCGCGGCCGTAAACAAGGCAGCGGTGGCCAATTCCATCGCCGGGTAAAGGGGGGAGATGCGCCCCCCGCACCCTTTGCACCGCCCGCGCTGCACGACATACGACACAACCGGAATGAGCTCCCCAGCCGACAGCGTCCGTCCGCACGCCGGGCAATGCGACCGCGGCCTGATGATTGACTCTCCGGCCGGCACCCGCAGCCCGACGACGTTAAAGAAGGAGCCGAGGAGGAGGGAGTAAAGGAAAAGCAATAAATCCATCATCACTTACTCAAGCTTTACTTCGTCTCTAGTTAGTTGCTCAACATCCACATTATCTATATATTTAAAATTGCCTTTATCGATTAAGGATACCTTATAGTGAATAGCCTTTACCTTTTTGTTTGCATCCAATTCTTTTTCAACAGTTACTTCACTTTTGCCTGGATCATATTCACCTTTTTTTCCAGGCGATTTCGGAATATTTTCTAAATACCCCCCATCAAACAACTCCTGCATCGTATATGATGTTTTTGTGTTCTGATCATTTGCAATCGCCAAACGCACAGCACTGACCATTTGTTTCGCATTGGCGATATGGGCGTCTTTTTTCGAGTTGTCCATAATAGCGCCGATGGCCGGAATGGCGATCGCCGCGATAATCCCTAAAATGACAATGACCGCGAGCAGTTCGATGAGCGTCAAGCCGCGCTCGTTTTTGAGAAGACGTTTGAACATGACTTTCCTCTCCTTTTCTTCGGAATTTTTTAGCATCATTTCCCTATTATTCTACAACACAATCAAAAAAATAGGAAGATATTCTTATGAAATTATTGTTGAATGTGATTAAAGATATCGTACATCGGCACGATGATGGAGGTGACGATCGTCCCCACGACGCCGGCAAGCAGCACAATCATCAGCGGCTCGATGAGCGACTTGAGGCGATCGGTGCCGGCGTCGACTTCCGCTTCGTAAAAGTCGGCGACTTTGCCAAGCATGGCGTCAAGCGAACCGGTTTGCTCGCCGATCGCAATCATTTGTGAAACGAGCGGCGGAAACGCCCAATGGCGTCGAAGCGGCTCGGCGAGCGGTTGCCCACGCTCAAGGGCGGTCCGCGCTTCATCAAGGACGAACGCGATCACTTCATTTTCCACGACGCGCTCGGAAATCGCGAGTGCCTCTAAAATCGGCACGGAACTTGACACGAGTGAGCTCAACGTCCTTGTGGCGCGCGCCAATGCCGCTTTTTGAACAAGACTGCCAAAAATGGGCAACCGCATCGCAACATAGTCCAAGTAATACTTCGTACGTTTCTGCCGCCGGAGCGCGCTAAACAACACGAATGTCCCCATGATCAACAGGACGACCAACCACCAGTAATGTTGCATCAATGCGCTCGCTTTTAGGACAAATTTCGTAATCCCAGGCAATTCGGCGTGAAAATCAGCGAACATGTCAACAAACGTCGGCACAACGGAGACGAGAAGAAAGATGACAACCGCCACGGCGATGACGGCGACCGCTACGGGATAGGCGAGAGCAGAGACGATTTTTTGCCTTGTGCGGTGCACCTTTTCAAAATGATCAGCGAGGCGGTCAAGCGTCTCGTCCAGCGTCCCGCTCACTTCCCCCGCTCGCACCATGTTGACAAACAGCGGCGGAAACACGCGCGGATGCTTCGCCGCCGCAGCAGAAAGCGGGTTCCCTTCGCGAAGGAGCGCCTCCATATTAGCGAGCGAACGAGCGAGCGCTTTGCTTTCCGTTTGCTCGGCTAAGATGCGGATTGAATCGACGATCGTCACTCCGGCGCGCACAAGAGTCGCAAACTGGCGCAAAAAGACGACGAAATGTTGCAGCTTCACAGCTCGTCCAATGGAAATTTCTTTGTTCCAGACAGACGGAGGCACCTCTGTGATGACAACAGGACGAATGCCTTTGTCCCGCAATTTCATCACCGCTTCGCGCCGGGAATTGGCCGCGATGACGCCGGTTTGCTTCCGGCCCCTTTGATTGCGCCCCTCATACTTAAATTGCGCCATCAGCCACGCTCCCTTGCCACATACGCTTCCGCCGCCGCTGGATCAATGCGCCCGGCGGCGGCGAGCTCTTTGACGCTCATCTCCATCGTCTGCATGCCCATGCTTTTGCTCGTCTGCATGATATTGACGATTTGATGCTCTTTTTCATTGCGGATCAAATTCGCCACCGCGGCGTTGTTAAGCAAAATTTCGATCGCCGCCGTCCGCCCTTTCTTTTGAGCGTTCGGAAACAAGCGCTGGGCCATGACCGCGACAAGAACGGAAGCGAGCTGAAGCCGAATTTGCGCCTGCTGGGCAGACGGAAAAACGTCAATCATCCGCTCAATCGCCGCCGGCGCGCTCGCGGTATGAAGAGTGCCGAGCACTAAATGGCCCGTCTCGGCTGCCGTGATAGCCGTTTGGATCGTTTCCAAATCGCGCATTTCCCCGACTAAAATGACGTCTGGATCTTGGCGAAGCGCCGCCCGCAACCCAGCGGCGAAGCTGTTTGTGTCAAATCCGACTTCGCGCTGGTCGATGATCGATTTTCCGTGCTGATGCAAATATTCAATCGGGTCTTCAAGCGTGATGATGTGCCTGGACATCGTTTTGTTCATATAGTCGATCATCGCTGCCAATGTCGTCGATTTGCCGCTGCCGGTCGGCCCGGTGACAAGCACAAGTCCGTATGGCTTTTCCGCAATGCGCTTTAAGACGCTTGGCAAGCCAAGCTCTTCTAATGTCGGAATGCGCGGTGGGATGAGGCGCACGGCAAGCGACACGCACGACCGCTGCTTAAACACATTGATTCGAAAGCGGGAAACACCCGCAATACCGTATGAAAAATCAAGCTCCCCCGTTTGTTGAAACTGCTCCCAGAGCGGTGCAGGAATGACGCTTTCGCCATTTGCTCCGTATCCGCTGGTCTGAGCCGTTCTTGCCCATACCCCTTCAGTTCTCCATTGATCCGAAAGATAGGCGGCGCCCCGACTGTCAAATGTACATCAGACGCACGGTATTCAAAAGCTGCCCGCAACAACCCATCCAGCTTTTCCTTCATTCGTCTCACCCATCAATGCAAAATGGCTACTTTCAGCACTTCTTCCAGCGTCGTCAACCCTTGCTTCACTTTCAACAGCCCATCATCAAGCAAAAAAATCATTTTATTTTGAACGGCAAACTCCCGCAATCTTGAAAAGGGCTCATTGTTTAAAATGACGCGGCGCATTTCGTCCGTCATCACGAGGAGCTCATGAATCGCGAGACGTCCTCGGTAGCCAGTCATGTTGCATGTCGGGCAGCCGCGACCGCGGACGAGTTGGGAAACCTCAAGGCCTCGACGTGCGAAAATGTCTCGTTCGCGCTTCGTCGGCTCATACACCTCCTGGCAGTCGCGGCAGATGCGGCGCACAAGCCGCTGGGCGACGACACCCGCGAGCGACGTCGCCACTAAAAACGGTTCAATTCCCATATCAATCAGCCGGGTGATCGTGCTTAACGCATCGTTCGTATGCAGCGTGCTCAATACTAAATGTCCGGTGAGTGAAGCGCGAATAGCTACTTCCGCCGTTTCGCGGTCGCGGATCTCCCCGACCATGATGATGTTCGGATCTTGGCGCAAAATGGAGCGCAACCCTTGAGCGAACGTAAGCCCGACATTCGGGTTGACCTGGATTTGGTTGACGCCTTCAATTTGGTATTCAACCGGATCCTCAATTGTAATGATATTGACCTGTTCGCTGTTTAAATGATTGAGCGCGGCGTAGAGGGTCGACGATTTCCCCGATCCGGTCGGCCCAGTGATCAAAATGATGCCGTTTGGGCGCTCGATCAGGCGAATAAACCGCTCTAAATTGACCGGGTTGAAGCCAAGCTTATGAATATCGTTTAACGCCGAACCCAAATCGAGGACGCGCATCACGATTTTTTCCCCATACACTGTAGGCAATGTCGACACGCGCAAATCAACAGGATGAAAATCGATGTTCATTTTGATCCGACCGTCTTGCGGCACACGATGCTCGGTGATGTCCATGTTGGCCAAAATTTTGATCCTCGCCGTCAACATGCTTTGCATATGTTTCGGCAGCGCCCTCTCTGTCCGCAGCAAACCGTCAATTCGATAACGAATGAGCACTTTCGTCTCTTGAGGATCGATATGAATATCGCTTGCCCGCTGTTCAACAGCAAGCTGCAAAATTTGATTCACTAAACGAACAATGGGAGAATCGTCTTCATTCGTCCGTCCGTCATCGCCCATTTCCGCCGGCGGTGCCGGAAGCAAATCATCAAATGATTCATCCATATCGTAATACTTGTTGATCGCCCGCAAAATATCATCCTTGGAAGCGATCGCTGTTTCAATCTGAAACCCCGTTGACAAGCGCAAATCATCGATCGCAAAAAAATCCATGGGGTCGGCCATCGCTACGAGCAATCGATCATCCTCGATCTTTAAGGGCATGATCAAATGGCGGCGGGCGAATTCTTTGGGCACAAGGCTTATTGCTTTCGGATCAATCGGGTAGCGATACAGACTGACATGGGGAATGCCAAGCTGAAACTCGAGCGCTTCAATGAGTTGCTGCTCCGTGATATAGCCGCGCTGCACCAGCGCATCGCCAAGCTTCTGCCCCGGTGTTTTCTCACGCAACGCTTCCGCCAGCTGCTCTTCTGTAATCAACCCCGCTTCCACCAGCAAATCGCCGAGGCGTTTCCGCTCACGTTTTTTGTTCATCGGCTCCCCCCGCTTTCCCCATTTTCCTCCGCTTCCGCTTGAGAAGCCGTAGTTGTTGAGACGTTGCTGTTTTGTCCCTTGCTCTCCTGAACCTCTGGTTGTCCGCCGCTTGCCCCCGTCTGACCGTCATTGGCTGTGTCAGACGACGGCAATGGCGTTCCGCTTTCTTGCGACGGATTGGGCTGCGAAGATTCGGGAACATCGAGGCCTTTGACCACAATGGTGTAAGTCGGCGGATAAAAGTCCTCGCTCACGGTTTCTTTGCGAATCAAGCGGGAGCCATCGCGCACGTCGCGTTCCACTTTCACAAGCAGCCCTGTTCGCCCTGTTTGCTTTTTCACCGTTTCATCCGGCGCCAAGTGGGCGTCGTATTGAATGATTTTGCGCGGTTCAACCGGCTCCGCTTCGCTTACACGAACGATATATTGATAGGCAAAAGGCCATCCGTACAAGGACGCTTTCACTTGACGGCCATCGTAGCGAAGAATCAACGTATAGTCGGTCGAATTGGGATTCAGCCACTGCAAATCGCGCTTATCATCCACCTTGGCCTCGAATCCCGCCGGAATGCCATCAGGCAGTTCGCTCCCTGCATACCTTTCCATCAGCAAAAAATTCGTCGACAGCACGGCACGGTACACAGCTGATGCCAATGCGGAAATTGCTCGATCCGACAAGCCGCCCCCCGCCTGCTGAATGACGGTCCGCAGCGAAACAAGCTGATTGGTAGGCAAAGCAAGACGGCGCTCGGAAGCGAGAAAACGAGCAAGACTTTCATCGCGAACGGCAACAGCCGCTTCGCTCACAACCGTCTGCCCTCTGCCGGAGGATGGCAAATAGCGGGCTAAATCAAACGGTTGATCCGGAATCGAAAGCGAAGACGCAACTGCTTCCAAATCCGCTTCCAACGCTTTGAGATCGATCGCATCAACAGCCGCCCGCGGAAGAAGGCGTTCCACGGTTTCCATGCAAGCGTTCATGTCAGCTAAGACAAGAAGCGGAGACGGGCGGCCATTGACGATGTTTTTGAGACTTTCGGACAACCGAAACGTAAAGACGTCAATAGGCAGTTCAGCTTTTTTTTCTTGATAGCGGACGAAAAGGGAAGCTGTCGCGCGCCAGTCGTTCACCCGATCAGCGACAGCTTGTCCCGCTTCCACACGTGTCATTCCGGAAAGAGAGACGGGTCCAATAGACGTCCCGGGACGATAACGCCCTTGATCAGGCCGAATGATTCATAAGCCAAAACGCCCAAGCGGACAAAGGAGAGAAAATAGACCGTGCAGACAGCCATCACAACAAATAATTTGCCTGCGGAAGCCGCTTTCACCTCAAGCGCCCCCCTTTTTTCACTCAGCCTCAATGTTCATGGATACATCCACAATCACACTAGGCCCTGCTTCCTGTGCTCTTCTTACATCTTCTTCGCGAAGCGTGGTTCCCGCTGGAAAGAGAAGCTCTCCATTCATATCATAGATGTCCTTGGTCACCCGTTTTCCTGCAAGAAGGGCCACTTGTTTTTCACGAAGTGCTTCAAGCGCCTCAATGTTTTCCTCCGCTCCTGGTTTGTCGTGGATGTGATCGGAATGGACCTCACGCTCTGTTTCTCGTTCCTGTTGTTGAGTCAGCAGCGAGGCATCGGAAAGAAGCGCGTCTTGTGCGCCGTCACTCACAATCAATATATCCTTCCCATATGTCAGCACTTGATCAGCCGGCAGCACCGCTTCTCCGCTTTCAAGACGAAGGGCGAGGCCCACAATATCGCCTGTCTCCTCATTCAAGAAAAATTCATCGACCTCTCCAAGCAACTGTCCTTTCCGAGTGATCGCTTTTGTATTTTTGATGCGGATTTGCTTATTGACAAGCTGGTTGGCAATCGGGATTTCCGCCAAATCGATGACATCGTGGCTGCTGGCCACCGTCACAGCAAATTCCCCAACACCAACAATTTTTTTGAACGGAATTGCTTTTAAACTAAGCTGCACGTCTTCTTGCTCGATCGTGAAAAAATCGATGGAGCCTTTATCAGGATTGATAACAAAACTTTTCACCGCGCCGATCTGCATTCCATCGGCAATGCTGATGATTGGCAATCCCATAATTTGTGCGCTCGCTTTCATCCTCTTCACCTCAATCATTTGCTAATGTTAGCAGCTACATTCCGCCAAAATGCCAGTTCGGCAGCGATGGCGGGATATTGGGAAAAACGCGGTTCAAGCTCATCGATCCACGCGATGAGCTGCTGCACCTTTCGCTCGCGTGCGTAATGTTCCAACAACAGACGGGAAAATACATAGTAGTCGCGGTCGGAAAGCGGAGCCTGCAAACATTGCCGCAAGCATCGTTCGTACGACTCCGGAGTGAAACGGCCGCGATTCAGCTCAAGCTCCTGCACTACGATCGTCCAATCACGATGAACGGTTTTCTCCTGCATAGGAACAAACGGCTCCGCGCCGTCATCCCCCAACGATTCCCCCGCTTCTGCATCGGCAGGTTGCTCGTCCGAACTGAAGGCAGTTCCTTCTTCCCCGAACCATGCCGTCGGCTCATCGGCCGGCGTCGAGTGTTGCTCGCTCTCCGTGCTTATCTCCTCCATCTGCTGTTCATCTTGATTATGCCAAAGTTCCACCATCTCGGCCAACACACTTTCCCCCAAATCGGCTGTTTCAGGCCATGGTTCGTCTCGTTCTTTGGAAAAAAGACCCGTTGCTTCTGATTGATCGTGAAGGCGCTCATCCTCATTCATCCATCGTTGCCATTCGTCTTCCGCGCCATCAACGGCCATGGACGATTTTGGAGAATGCCCCAATTGTAAAGCACGTTGAAGCACTTCGTTTTCCTTTTCGCCGCCCGCTTCATCGCGCAACACCACAGCTTCAAGATCAGGCGTCACCGCGCCCGGCCATTGATCAAGCCAGTCAGAAGTGCGGCGAAGCGGTTCCGAATCCAACGCAGCTTTTTCCACCTGTTCCCACTGCAGAACATCCTCCCCCGCCTCGATCAAAAAATCGGCGTGGCCACGATCCACGTCCTTCTGTTGCTCCGCTGCCTCTCGTTCTGTTCCAAGCGTTTCAAGCGCTTCGGAAAAAGAAAACGGCGAAGCATCCTCGCCCGACAACGGCGGGTCTTGAGAAGAGACGGCGGCAGCAACGGGCAATTCTTTCGCCGTCAGCTCCTCTTTCACATCGTTCATGAAACTCATGGACTGTGAATCAGCCCGGCGATAAAGTGCGGCGCCAAATCGTCGATCGAGCAAATACGATGCGGCCGCCAACAGCAGGATCACAGAAAGACCCGTTTGCCAAAGCGAAAGAAGTGGCCGGGAAAATTCCGCTAACAGTGCGGCCGCAAATGCGATGGAAACAGCCGCCGCCCCTCCGATTCGACTGAAGCCAAGCGGCAATAGCCAAACGAGAAGCAATGCCACAACAAAAGCCCCGGCATAGATGAGCGCTTCTTTCATCATGCCCCCCCATTTCTATGACAAAAGACCTCTTTTATGCTAAAAATCTGCAACATTCAACTCTTACATATTGTATAATAAAGTTACATATTTTGAAAGAAGGTTGTGACAAATGGCGGAAAAGAATTTTTTTTCTTCCCATTCTAGAAGGGGGTTTACACTCCTCGAAACCCTCCTATCCATCGCTTTGCTGTCGGCAGTGGCGATTGGTTTGTTTTCCTTTTTTACGAATGCTATGAACTACACATCCGACAACGAGCGGCGGACAGTGGCCATTCATCTCGCAAGGGGGGCAGCGTCATATTTTGAAAAAAATGTACGATTTGCCTCATTGGCCGATTACATGACGAACAGCGATTCTTCTTTTCTAAAGATGGACGAAGCCAGCTGCGGCCAGACCGGACTTCAGCATCTTCTGTTTCCGGGGGGGACTGAAAACGGAACAATCTCAGCGCAAGAAGCATGCACCGCTCAGCTCTCCCCAAAAGTGAACGACATTCCATACGAAACAACAATCTACGTCATCCGCTCTGACCAGCAAGCGTGGGATTCATTTCTTCGTTCAAGTGAATTCCGATCTTTTCCTGAACAGCTCAAAGGCGCCATTCAAAAAGAACGGGCCCGTGTCGTTTCTTCTGATGCTGGACGCTATATGATGAAAATATACGCCGTCGTCCGCTATGGAGGGAGAGATCGTGAGATGACATGGGTCGAAGGAGTGATCACCGATGAAACGATCCGTTGACAATCAAGACGGCATGTCGCTTGTGGAACTGTTGGCCGCTATCACGATTTCGATGGTGATCATTGGCATCATCTACACTGTGTTTATCGCCGGCATTCGCGTCTATGAACGAATCGGCATTGAAAACGAGCTGCGCAGCGAAGCGGATTATGCTGCAGCTCGTCTTATGAACGCACTGTACGCATTCTCTCCGGATGGCCTTGAAGCCGGGCAGAACCAAGAAAACAAACCTCTGCACCAATTGGCGTTCGTGAAGAATGAACAGTTTGAGACGAATAGTCAAGTCGGCCTTGTTTCCCGCGGACAGGCGACAAAACCGAGCGTTCGGACCATTTCCATCGAAAACGGAAAATTGATAGTGGATGGAGAGCCAATCACCTCTACCCGCCTTTTGCTTGATGGCTCTTCATCATCCTTTTCCTTCCGTTGCGCACGCAGGGAAGGAACCATTTGCCGAAGCGGAGTGCTTACAATGACCTTAACGATTCAAGATGCAGAAAATCATGGAGTCATCTCGATAAAACCGTTCACATTGAAGACGGAATTCGGGTTTTAGAATAGGAGGGAACCGCATGCGCAAAAATGAGCAGGGATACAGCTTAGTAACCACCTTGCTAGTCATCACCATCTTTTTCTTGCTCGGTTTGACCATTGTCACGGCCGCCGTTCAACACGCCCAATTCACGACCGTGCGCGTCGATGATGTGCAGTCGCTGCACGAAGCGAAAACAGAGCTCAACGAAGCATTAGCGGATCTCAAAGCGCAATTATCCGCCCCCAATTTTTTTGTTGATCATCGCATTTTTACCCCTAATCAGTGGGATCAGTTTCTCGGAACAGACAGCCCATCGGCTAGGGAAAACACGATCGCGGGTCGTTTGACCGCCCGCTATGGGGTAACCATGACAGACGAAAGCGAGCAGTACAATATTCCAAAAGACCAGGTCTTCTTGCGCGCCCTCCGTTTATCGAAGCAATTCACCGACGGCCATCAGGTGCGGACTGTCGAACGGCTCATCTTTGTCACCAACACGCCAAGTTTTCTCAAATATGCGCTCGGGTCAAACAAAGATGTTGTATTAAACGGTGGAGTCTATGTTGAGAAAGGAAACGTTTACGCCGGGCAAGACGCTTATGCGAGCAACGCGACCAACTATGTCAAACAGAATGGTCAATTGACCGTCGCTTCACCCAACGCCGGCATGCCGCGCCTTTCTTCTTCATCCGTCTGGTATACAAGCGATGGTCAACTGATGGCATGCGGTCAAACAACCAGTTGTTGGACAGCGAGTCAAACCCGTTTTTCTATGTCAGGCA
Source organism: Geobacillus sp. WSUCF1 (assembly GCF_000422025.1). NCBI lineage: Bacteria > Bacillati > Bacillota > Bacilli > Caryophanales > Anoxybacillaceae > Geobacillus > Geobacillus sp. WSUCF1. Next base: position 14,782 of record NZ_ATCO01000195.1, read on the forward strand.
GTTGGACGCCCCTTTGGCCGACAGATGTTGTCGAACCGGCGCCTTCTACCAAGCAGGAGAACGAAGACTTCATCGATGTGGATTTCGATTTGACAGTTGCCGACAAGCTATTGCAGGCGTCAGATATTTCCCGAACGAGTGATTCGTATCTGGAAGACATACAACGCGTTCAAGAAGCAACCGACAAAGCCAATGCGTTACGCTATTTGGCTGTAGAGTTGTCCAACCGATGGACTCCGATTGTCATCGATTCAACCGTGCCGATTGAAAAAGCCATCAAGCAAAGTTCTAAAGAAAAACCGCTTTACTTAGACGGAAGCGGCGTGCTCACTGGAGATGTCGACATTCGCACGGACGCCGCCAACAAGGTCAACCAATGCTCATCGTCAACGGGGATCTAACGCTCAATGGCCCGACGAATTCGAACCATTTTATCAACGTATACGGAAATTTCATCGTTTTCGGCAATATGACGATCACTGGAAATGTCAAACTCGATGCCAGCATTTACGTCATGGGAAAAACGAAAATTTATCAAAGCCGAGTTGAGCGAGCTGAAAGCGGCAAAGGAGTCGTGTTGTTGTCAAAAGGAACGCTCGATCTTTCCCGCATCAACGAGTTTGACAACCCGTCCCCGACGCCAAACTTGAAAGGCTACTTTTATACGGACAGCAGCGCCACCATTTACGCTGTTGGCTCTTATTTATATATTGAAGGCGGACTGTTCGCGCGTGGGAACGGAGCGACCGCTCCTGACGCCGATGTCGAAGGGCTGGTCGTCAACGCATTCCGCGGCCAGGTGAACGGGGATAATGGGGAGCCGGGGCAATTCACGCCGATCAACGATCCGCTCTCCTCACGCCTAATCGTCCGTTATCGCCCCGAAGTGCTGATTGAACAAGGAACTGGACTCCCGTTTGTCAACCGTCTTTCGCTTGTCGTTGATCGTCTAGAAGTGAAATGAGAAAGAGGGCGTCCCAATAGGAGGGGGGACGCCCTCTTTTATCTCTATATATGTGTACTGACCGCTTCTTTAACACTATATGTTGTACTTATCGTGAACTACCCACCACCTA
>NZ_ATCO01000196.1:0-5953 GCF_000422025.1 Geobacillus sp. WSUCF1
TTTTTTCTGAACATACTCTATTTACGCTTGTGAGGGAAAATCAACAAATCAGTGATTTTTGCACATCTTTGGGCAGGAAACCGTATTGCTTGTCAAGTACATGTTGTGGTGAAGAGCCAGCAAATGAACGTTTTGGAAAAATCAAACCGCTTTTTGCCGTTTCTTTTCACGCAAAATTTCAGACTTAATCAAATTTTATACATCATTACTTCGTTTATAATGTGGGCTTTCATTGAAACAGAATTGTTAAAAACTTGTGAATAACTTGGTGTCTAAACTTTTATTAATTTCAATATTTTTTGTTTTTATTGATTCTTTAATGGTGCCTGAGGAATCAAAAACTTCCATTTGTATCATTATTCCAGTGTTTGGCTCTATATTTAATTTGAAAGTTTTTGCGTTATATCGTTTTGAATACTCACTATTCAGTTTACCTTCTATTACTACCGTCTTGACTCCTGCTATATTTTCCTGCCCTGTGATATCCCATCGTGCATCATCTGCTAAAAGTCCCATTGCTATATCTTCTGGAAATAAAGAAGTCTTCGCTATTCCCATATAGGACGGATCTATTCTGTGTATGTAGGCTTTTTCTCCATCTACTGTAGTAATCCGTTCATGGATGGTCGTGTTTTTTAAATAATTACGTTCCTTTTCACTCACTTTTCCTACTTTTACGATAGTTTTTATAGGAACATTGCTTTTAGTAACACTATTCGTTTGATAATCACTAGAACCACTATTGTAATTAATCAAATTTTCTCCATCATATACGCTCACTTCATAGCCTGGTTCAGCTGCAGTAGTTATACCATTCTTATTTTCCTTAGCCAGTCCGCGAACTTTTTCATAAGATTTGGGGCTGTCAGAAAGATCTGTTTGATAATCTACACTGATATGAAAATTACCTGATTCACTAAAATATTCAAACGATCCTTTTGCTGTTTTATAATGATCAATAGAATTTAACATCAAGGTTTGAATTTTAGTTTTTTGTTCATCTGTATTTTGCACTTTTACTTTTTGAATATTTGCGCTTGCCTGAGCCACGTTGTCTTGGCTTCCAGCAATATCTGTACCATTATATACCACTAATGAAACGGCTAATACCACACTAGCAACTCCAGCAATCAAAAATTTTTTCTTCAAAGCACTCACCCCTAATTAATAAGTAATTTTTGTAGCATCTGCTCCCACATTTCCTAACTTGGTAGTTAAAGATGTGTTAATTACAATCATATGATTCCACTCTTTATGGGTTTTAAGAAAATTCCAACCACCAGGTGCTGTATTTTGATTAATATACACAATACCGCCAAACTCATCTATTTGATAAGCTGTTCTTGGATTTGTAAAATCTTTATTGTTTAAGTAGACATAATGAGCGGCATTTTTGTCGTGTGCATAAAATCCCCAAATATACGCATAATCAGTATCAAAGCCATTAACGGTTGCCGAAACGATCCGATAATCATTGTAGTATCCAGAACCTGTCTTGTAGGTCCAATTTCCCTTTTGTTCACAGTATCCAGGGGCACTGCTTAAAGCATCATTATCAACGATATCAGTAGCTGCAAAAGTATTAGTTGAGAAGAAAGTGAATCCCATAACTAGCGAAAGAATAGATAAATAACCTTTTTTGAACATAAAATCCCCTCCCTTGTTCGATTTTTTATGATTCCTAATACTATAAAATGTAAATCAAAACGATCATTTTTTCACCGCCAACTTGTGTCGGAACCCCGCCATTTTTTGACGGTGCGCCCGCCAATTTTGGCGGACTAGACAAAAACGCCCTCATCCATCCGATGAGGACGTTAACAACATATAATGCTCTGGAATGAGTCCCAATTGTTTTGCTTTTTCCACCGCTTCTATCCGAGAAGATACACATAATTTTGAAAAAATACGCGATAGCTGTCTTTCTAGGCTCCGCTGGCTCATGCAGTGCTTTCTTGCAATCTCTTTATTGCTTAAACCGTTGGCAACCTCTATCAATATATTTTGTTCAAACATGTCGAGCGCGATATGTTCCTCCTCTTCTTCCATCCTAGCTTTCACTTCGAAAAGCCGCAGCTGGCGCAGTACATGCACAGGAATAACCGCCTCATCTCTTAACGCACAGCGAATCGCCGTCACTAATTGCTCGCTTGATGCGGTTTTACTGACAAAGCCTGTAATGCCTGATTCAATGAAATAATTTAAAAAAGGAACAATATCATATCCGGTATAGATGACAATTTTCGCATTTGGCTGTTTTTGGAGAATCCGCCTGCTTAATTCGATACCGCTCATATCCGGCATACGCCAATCAAGCAAAAACACATCATATGTACGTTGTTCCATCATCTGTTCCGCTTCTGTGCCAGATGTAACAAGTTCTACTTGGAAATCTTGTTCGCTCTCGAGCATATTCTTTGTCCCTTCACCAACAAGGCGATGATCATCGACAACCAAAATGTGAATCATCTAGTCATTTCTCTCCTTCCTATGCTTATAATGGAATGGTGATCCGTATATCTAGCCCCTCGCCAAGTTGTGATGTCATCTCGCAAGTTCCACCTAAGCCTTGCACACGCTCTTTTATGCCAAACAAACCAAGCTTTCCATCATAATGATTTAATTTTTTCATGTCTATACCTATACCATTGTCAACATAATGAAGTTGAACTTCCTCATTTTGAGTCTCCAATGTTAGTTGAATATACGATGCCTGCGAATGTTTCAGCGCATTGTTTAATAATTCTTGGATCATCCGATATATTGCAAGTTCTCGTTCTTCATCTAATTTGGTTGATACATGAATATTCCACTCCACTTTGATATTTGAACGCAAATGAAATCTTCTGATTAATTCGGCTAATGCTTCTCTTAATCCGACTTGTTCCAAAAACGGCGGTCTTAATTCATGGCACGTTTCTCTTGTTACATCAATCATATCTACGATTTCTTCTTCGATGTCGTTTAGCTGCTTTTTCATTTCTTCCATACGCATATTTTGAAAGCGCAAGCTCTCCACTTTTCGTTTTAAAACAATTAAATCTTGAAGAATCGTATCGTGCAAGTCAATGGCTAACTTTCTTCTTTCCTTTTCCGACCATTGAAAGATCAAACGAGTGAGCCAAACAGAATGGCTTCTTTCCTTTAAATTGTCTAACTCTTTGATGAAATCCTCTACTTTTAACATATTTTCAATCGTGACGCTGGCATAATAGACAATGGTGGATAACCAATCTTTTTGTTCTGCCCGAAATGGAATGGGATGTTTCTTTTTTCCTATCAATAGTAAAGGACTTTGTCGGAATGAGCCTACAAAAACCGCAAACAAACGCTTATTTTCAATCATTTTTCCAATCGAAAGTGGTTGACCATCCATCTTTTTGATTAACTTCATCCACTCTTTTTCATCGCAATGAAAAGGGGCTTGCCTATTTTGGACCGCCAATTGTACAAAAGCCAGATTCTCTATATCTAATACTTCCCTCACTTCTTTTTCCAAGCATTGGATGACTTCTTGCATATTTCTTTGTTTTTTTTAATGCTTCACCGATTCGATATATACTTTCTTGATAAAAGTTTTTTTGTACATATAACTTCGTTCTTAATGTTCGATCAAAATATCCTTTTGAATAGAGAACAAGGATATTGATTACATAAATCAGTAAAAACAACAAAGTGAGTTCAGCAAATCTCCTTGCTTCATGAACAAATTTGGCATAAAGCAATGTAACAAGAAAAGCCGGAAATAATGATAAAAGAGCATAGTATACAAAGTGATTGATGGAAAACTGCAATCGAAATAGCCGATCCGTACAAATCAAATAAAGAAAGACGGAAGGCAACACAAAAAACGAAGTAACGGTTAATTCAGCTGGTAGTACCCATTTTCCAATGATTAGAACGGGGAGATCATAAAATAAAACAAATGGTGCGGCAGATAACCCAATTGCGAAAAACACCCCTTTAACCGTATGTCGCTGTTCATCTTTTTTAAAATAAACGAATCCTTTTCCTAACAAAGCGAGAATGATGACCATGTTGATAAAAAATGTCGTCAATAGCACTTCCGCTTCACTTATCGAACGAAACGATAAAGACTCGAGTGAGACAACAAACATCAAAAAGTTAAACCCATAAAGGGAAAAGACAATTTTTTTCGCAAACCACACTTTCTTTTCTTTTTCAAAATAATGATAAACGAAATGCAAAAAGACAGCAGGCAATATTAAAAATATACCGTTAAACATTTGCCGTCCAAACGGTGCATATTTCGCTGATAAGCTGGCACTTATATAACAAATCCCTATCAATAATAAAAAGCAAATAAGCACGGTTGCCGATTTGTCATTCGGCCGCAGACGAAGCAAAAAAAATGCTTAAACTAATAGTGAATAGAAAAAAACCCGCCGGTAAGGCAATATAATACAGCCATTGTTCCGTTCCATGCGATTTATAGTCAACCTTCAATGTTTGGATTTGATTTTCTCTCTGAATCGTTATTGTTTTCGCTTGTTCAATTGTTTTGTATTCCCGGACAGTAAAATGGGAGAGCGGAGGCTTTCCATCCACTTTCAGCACTTGATCATTAATATGAATACCATGTTTTTTTGCCCAACCAAACTCGTAAATATCGTTAACAATAATATCACCATTCTTGTTTTCTATTACATCCATACCAATCAATGGATGCCTAACATTTAAAATGGTTAAATATAGCGCTGCAATCAAAGCAACAATCATCGCAATGACTGTTCGATTCATCTTTACCTACTTCCAATATCCAAGCAGCTCCGTCGATTCACTAAATACCTTTACAACCGCTTTTACCTCTAACTCACTTAAACCGATCAAGCTCACCGTACCATTTTGTAATTTTTCGATGACTTCTGGATGTTCTACTAAAAAGCGAATGATTTCTTGCATCGCAGATCTCCCTCCAACATTACAAAATCATTGTTTTCAGTACGGATTTGTACCTATCGTCTACATCCAGTTTCTCGATTTCTTGCAAAGCCTTTTCCTTGTAAATCTGGCTTATCACTTTAGCATAATAAAACGCTCCTTCCTGTTCCATTTGCTGAAGTGCTTTTTCTTTTTGGACATACATCCGATCGTAGTCTATATCGTTGTTGAAATACTGCTTCCACAAGTTATTTTGTTTGCTTTCTAGCATATACAAAATCGGAAGCGACTTTTTCTTTGCTTGAATATCCGCTTTTTTATCCCAGTTGTATAGCGCATCAAGATCATTGTCGATTTGTGCTGCAATGCCGATGTAGCGAGCATATGTTTCAATCGCTGCGATGTCCTCTTTTCCTGCTAATAATGCTCCGATGACACAAGCCATCGCAACAAGAGAGCCTGATTTTTTCTCTACCATTTTTAAATAATCTGCCTCTGTTTGTACGTCACACCCCACATCAAGCTGTTGTCCGTGTACACTTTGCAACAAGCAAGACGTAACATATGACAGTGCCTTTAATTTTTTATTACTAGAAATCGGTACATTCGCAATCGCTTGCTGACCAAGCAGCAAGAACCCGATCGCAATATGAAGAGGAATAGCTGTATCCTCGAAACGATCTTGATCGACTATATCATCAAATAAATCCCCAGCAATCACGATCAATTCAATAGCCGCTGCGATATATGTTGAGTGATCTCCTTGTATCGAAAACAAGTCATAATGCAAATAAGCCAACCGCCCAAACAACAAATCGCTCCCTTTCATATGTTGCTCGATTGCCACGAGCATGTGCGCTTTCAGTTGTGGTTCCGACACCAATTGTTCCACGATTTCTTTCATTTGTTTCGCTATTTTTTTCTTTTTCACTCATCCTATCGCACCTTGAACAAATATTTACAAATAATATTGGACAAATTCAATGAAATTCCTTCCTGAAAAATAAAAAGACTTGTCCAAGATTGTGACAAGTCTGGTAAAAAACATCAT
>NZ_ATCO01000197.1:0-8920 GCF_000422025.1 Geobacillus sp. WSUCF1
CTGCGCGAAATAGGATGAAGTTTTTTCTGTGTCCAACAGGATGTTCATCGCCTGCGTGCTGTCCTTTACGGTTGTTTTTGACGCTTTTCCCGCTCCTTCATTTTCTCTTCCATCCGCTTCAGCAGCTTTTCCCACGGGTTTTCCGCCGTTTTTTTCTTGCGCTTTCGTTTTTCTTCCGCCATGCTCAAGCGCCTCCTTTCGCTGCGGCCGATAAGGCGAGCAAGTCGCGCAGTTCGTCATCGGACAGTTCGGTGATCCATGCCTCGCCTTCGGTGATGATGTCGGCGAGCGCTTGTTTTTGTTCGAGCATCTCGTCGATTTTTTCTTCGATTGTCCCGACGGTGATCAATTTATGGACGTGGACGAATTTCGTCTGTCCGATGCGGTAGGCGCGGTCGGTCGCCTGGTTTTCCACCGCCGGGTTCCACCAACGGTCGAAATGGATGACGTGGTTGGCAGCTGTTAAGTTGAGCCCAGTGCCGCCTGCTTTGAGCGACAAAAGGAAAATCGGCGCTTTTCGTGCTTGAAACTCCTCGACCATTCGATCGCGCGTTTGTTTCGGGACGCCTCCGTGCAAAAACAACACCCGCTCATCAAACAGGTCGGAAAGCAGCTGCTGGATCATCTCGCCCATTCGCACATATTGCGTGAAGATGAGGCACGATTCGTCGTTGGCGCGAATTTGCTCGATCAGTTCGATGAGCTTTTCGAGTTTGTGCGACCGTTCGACGAGCTGGCGGGGTCGGCGTTCTTTCAAATACAGCGCCGGATGGTCGCAAATTTGCTTAACACCGTTTAGCATTTGCAAAATCAACCCACGCCGCGCAAACGGACTGGCTTCCTTTGCCCGTTCGAGTGTGTCGTTGACGAGCTGCTCGTACAAGGCAGCCTGTTCGGCCGTGAGCGGGCAATATTCTTTTTGTTCAAGCTTATCCGGCAAGTTGAGCGCAACCGCTTCATCCGTTTTCGTCCGCCGCAAGAGAAATGGGCGGATGAGCGCCTGCAGCGCCGCTTTTTTGCGGGCATCTCCTTCTTTTTCAATCGGCCCGGCAAAGCGCCGCTCAAACTCCGCACGGCTGCCGAGATAGCCAGGGTTGAGGAAGTGGAAGATGCTCCAAAGTTCGCCGAGACGGTTTTCAACCGGCGTGCCGGATAAGGCAATTTTATGTTTTCCGCTCAAGCGGCGGATGGCGCGCGCTTGTTTTGTTTGCGCATTTTTGATGTTTTGCGCTTCATCAAGGCAAATCGCATGCCAATGAATCTGTTTTAAATCGTCTTGGTCCAAATGAGCAAGGTTGTAAGACGTAATGACGAGATCGGCCTCGCCTGCCGCCTGCAAAAATGCATCGTTTTTCGCCCGGTTCGGTCCATGGTGCACGTAGACGCGCAAGTCTGGGGTGAAGCGGGCGCATTCCTTTTGCCAGTTGCCGATCACGCTGGTCGGGCAGATGAGCAAGGCCGGCGTGTCCGGCCGCTCCATTTCTTTTACATAGGTCAAATAGGCGAGCAGTTGCACCGTTTTGCCAAGCCCCATGTCATCGGCCAAGCAGGCGCCAAAGCCGAATCGGCGCAAAAAGACGAGCCAGTCGACGCCGCGCTGCTGATACGGGCGGAGCGTGCCGTGAAAAGACGGCGGCACATTCGCTTTCGGCAATCCATCAAGCTGCTGGAGCTGGCGGATAAACGCCCGGAATTGGTCGTGGACGTCAATGTGGATCGGGATCGATTCGTCCGCTGCCTCTTCGCGCTCCTCTGCTTCCGAAAGCAGCGTTTGCGCCACGATGTCGTGGATCGGCACGCCTTCTTTTTTCGCCTTTTCCATGAGCGCCTGGGCGCGGCGGACAAGGGCGGGATCGAGAATGAGCATTGGCCGCGCAGGCGGATGAGGCGCCGCTTTTGTTCCGCCAAAGCGGCAAACTCCTCTTCTGTCAGCTCAATCCCGTTGGTCGCCACCCTCCAGTCAAAGTCCGCGAGGCGCTCAAGGCCGAATAATGATTCCGCGTTGACGGAAGGCGACAGCTTCGCTTTGATCGACAGCTGCGCCTGGCGGATATCGTGCCACCAGTCGGGAAGCAGCAGGCGCACGCCCGCTTCGGTGAGCTTTAAGCTGTCTTCGGACAAAAAACGCCACGCTTCTTCATTAGACAGTTCCGTCCGCAGACCCTCCCCGGCGTCAAGCACGGCACGATCGCGCAAATGCGGCGAATGGCGCGCTGGATCGATGATGCATATGGGCGCCAGGCGCGCGGAATGTCGCTCGCAGGTGTGATGACACTGTCGTCGACGGCGATTAGCACCGCTTCAAGCGTCCATACGTCGCCTTCCTCGGACGGCTCGACAAGGCGCAGTCCGACCGTAAATGGCGGTCGGTCGCCGAGCCAGCCGATTTGTTCAAGCCAATCGTCTTCCGTTCCGGTCCATTGGCCGCTGGGGGAGGCGATCAATGGATAAGCGCGAACGATTTCGCCCCAAATGACGCGAAGCTCCGGGTCGCGCGACAGCCAGTCGGCAATCGCCAGCGACCGCCATGTAGCGACGAACGGATCGGGATCATCGTCCGTGCTGCGCCAACGGGTGCGACCCGCTTCGCTCCATGCGCCGCCTGTGTTTTTCCAAAGGGGAGCGTCTGGAAGGAAGCGGCGTTCCCCCAACCCATTCCAAATGTGTCTCGCCCACTCTTCCAATCGGGCGGTGAATTCATCCGCCCATTCGATGACGGAAAAGCGCGAGTGCGGACGCAACGCGAACAGAGTGAGCGCTTGCCACGGCGACAGCCGCACGATGTCGTCTTCGATATCGATCATGGTCCCGTAAAAGGTTTCTTCGTGCCAAGCCAATAAAGGCGAAACCCATGATGAGGGATGGGTGGAACCAGAGAGCTCGAAACATCGAATCTCTTCATTCCATCTGCAGGAAATCTGAATCGTCTCCAATGCCTTCATGGAAGCAGTTTTCCTTTCTTTAATTCTTCATGAAACGCGCGCAGGCGCGCCGTTTTGGCGAGCAGCTGTTCAAGATACGCTTCCCATTGATCGAATCGCTTCATCGAACGGTAGTGGGTCCGCAGCGTTTTCAAATGGCGGACCGCCTTTTGGTAGCTTGACCGGTTTTTCTCGTTGAGCAGCTTGATCACGGTCCGATGATATAACGGCATGACAAGATCCGTCCCGCGCGCTTGCAATGTTTTGAGCAGCTGCGGATGCAGCTCATCAGCGGTGATGTTCGCCCATAAGAATAGGTCCACGACTTCCCGGTAGCGTCCTTGCCGATACAAAAAGTTGGTGTACTCGTTGACGCTGTACGGAAGGCTTCGCTGCAAAAAATCTTCCCATGCGTCCGAGCGGTTTCGTTGCCGGGCGTACATTTCAAACCAGTGCGCCGCTTCGTCCAAAAAACTGCTTCGGATGGGAGCGGGTATATGCGAAAGATAAAGCGGCCAATCGTCTTTTGCTTTTTCCCAAACGGCTTCAAACCGCTTCAAGAGGCCGTTTTGAATGAATCGCCCGATCCATTCCACCAAAAACAAGCCTGCCTGATCGGGGAACGCGCGGTAAAGCGCCATCGCTTCGTCGTCTTCGCCAAGCAAAAAGGAAAGATGAGCCGCCGCCATAGCGGCGCGGATGTCGTCTCGGTCTTTGGCGAGCCGAAGGAGTTCGGCCCGTTCCTCTTGCCGCCATGTGGGCTTGGTGAACAGCGATTCCCACGCGGTTGTGTAAAAGTCATAGCCGAATGATGACAGCGCCCCGTCCAAAAACAATACATCACGAACATACGGAATCGTCTGTTCAATCAACGCGTTGAGCGACCGCGGCAGCGATTGAGTAGACAATTTTTCCAAGGCGTCAAAGGCGCGGTCGGCGACATAGTTGACGTCCTGCTGCCAGGAAAACTGTCCGTAAGAGGCGAATACGACGTCATTCCACCCTTGCGCCTCTCCGTACTGCCGAAGCTTTTCCAACAAAAAGAGGGCGGCATGAAGCTCCCGCAACGGACGGGCGCCAGCTTGCTTCCCTTCGTTTTTGCCAAGTTTCGGGAGCAGCTGGAAGGCTAAACGGTACGGCCAGTTTTGGCCGTTTTGATGGCGGGAGAAAAAGTCTTCATACTGTTTCTCGAACTGGCCCCGCCAATCTTCAACCGTTTCATTGGCTGTGATCGAAAGGCCTGCCGTTTTCCCCGCGCGTTTTGGAGCAGGTGTTTTTGATTCATGGACAGCGGATTCTTTCTGCAACGGGCCGATTTGCCCTTTTTTCCAAAGGCGGAACAGCTCGCCAACGTCGAACACGTTGCCGTATATATAAAAGAACAGCGCCAAAACGTGTGGACACAGCCCTTCCGTCCCGCACGGGCAGCGATGGCGGCGGGTGATGTTGGCCAAATCAAGCATGACATCATGGGGGGTGATGTCGGAAACGACCCCTTCCACTTCGTGGCTGTTGATCACCATGACGTTATAGACCAACCCGTTTCTTGATAAGTCGCGCCCTTTTTGAATGAGATTGTGGAAAATAGGAAACGGCAATTCTTTCAGCAATTCCCCAGCCGCCTGCTTCAAAAGCGGCTTGGAAACGGTTGTTTGCAACATGTCGGTCCGTCCTTTCCGTTCCATTCCTTATCATCTAATTATAGCATGCGACAGCGTGTCGAAAAAAGAGGGGCTATATGACAAAACGCGTCCTGTTCTCGAGGGGCATGAAGGGGCATTGCGAGCTTTTGAACGTGCACGCGTTTTGATAGAAAGAAAGCGGGTGATGGTTGAACGTCTATCGATGATGGTATAATAGTAGGTAGGAAAAGCCCAAATGGAAAAGAAAGCAGGTGCATCGAATATGGCGGAAACACCGCGGAACGCGTTATGCCCGTGCGGAAGCGGGAAAAAGTACAAGCATTGTTGCGGAAAAAAAGAGGCGGTTTCGATTTCGTCATTGATTGACCGCGAGTTGATCGAATGCATGAATGATATGCGTCAGTTTGTTTTGCAGCGGTATGAGAGGGAGGCGGAAGAGCTTTTAGACCAGTTCCCGCTTGATGAGATGCCGGAGGAACTCGAGCTTGGCATGCAGATCATGGTGGTGAACTGGATGTTGTTTTGTTGGCCGGTTGATGAAACAGGACAAACGATCTTTTCTGCTTACCGGAAAAGCCGTCATTGGGAGCGGTGGCGCCCGTCTGTTCAGGCTCACATCGAGAGGTGGGAAGGAGCCGTTCCGTCGCTTGGCGAGTTCATCGGCTATGATGACGACAATCGCCCCGTTGTCCGGGATTTGTTGATGGGAGAGGAAAAGATCGTTCATTTATTGACTTCCGATCAATGGCCGAGCGTGATCGAAACAGGAGATGTGGTGTTCGGCTTCCTTGTGCCGTACCAAGACGTGTTCACGTGTTTCACAGCGGTGTTTCCGCTCCCGGCGTCAGGGAAAGATCGATTGCTTCGGGCGATTCAACAAGAAGGGGAGTGGAGCGGTCAGCCATCGGCTTTATGGATGCGCGATCGGTTCGTCGCTGTGCTTTCCGATGTGCTCTTGGAGTGGCTTTGGCAGTTCGCCAAACAGTTCAAATGGGATGATCCGAAACAAGCGGCCGTCATTCGCGAGCTCGATGAAAACGAGCCGGAGGCGCCAGCGGCGCTGCTCAATCAAGCGTTCGCCATATGGGCGATCTATTGCGGAAAAACATCCCGCCTCCCTCATTCGGTTCCCGTCTACGCCGCGGCGCTCCGCTATGTGGCTGGGCATTTGATGAAGGCGGAAGGATCGGAGGTGGAAGACATCGCCGATCGGTATGACGTGATGCCAGAAGATGTGCGATCGGCGGCGTTGGATTTTTTCCTGATGGCTGTTGATGATGAAGACGACGAGGAATGGCTCGATGACTGGGAGGAAGACTGGTTCGAAGAGGAAGGGGATGAGCTTGATGCGCGCATCAATGAATGGATCGATGACATCGATCTGATGTTGATGCGTGAAGGATGGGACGAGAAGCGAGTCAACCGTCATATTGACCGCGCCATCCGTTCGTGGCGGAATGAGGGCCTGCTTGAGGAAGTGAATGAAAAAGAATTGCGTAAAGAACTCCGCGATGTAGCGTGGGAGATCTTCACCGATCGGGGATTCATCTAGAAGCTGGCAGAAAAACGGGCGCTGCGCGCAAGTCAGCGGCATTTCGTCAGAAAGGAAAGCCGGTTCCACAAGGGCTCTCTCATTCAAACATCATTGGGCTCAACCCAAGCCCTCTATAAGTAGAAACAGGGAATGGAATGCGTTCCATTCGTGAAACTCCAAAAAAAGCGGCGGGGAACGATCCGTTTTGACCGAATCCATAATGGATTGGGAAAAATGGCTTTGTGCGCAATTCTGACCGTTTTTAATATCTTGGTCGCCGTTTTGGAAAGGAATGATTAGAAGGGAGGATTTTGCATGGCAATCGGCCGAAATGACCCGTGCCCGTGCGGAAGCGGGAAAAAGTATAAGAAGTGCTGCATGAACAAACAGCAGGAGCGTGAAATCAAGCGGGTGCGGCAGCGCCGCTTTTTTGACCAAAAATATGAGCTGTCGCAAATGGTGCAGCGGTTTTTGGATGAAGCGCTGTCTTACGATGAACGCGAAGCGGTCAACCGTACATTTCGCCAAATGATCGAACAAAAGGATCATCGTGAAGAGTTGAAGGTGTTTGAGACGCTTTGGCGTTTTTTCCTCCATCGTTATCCGAATGGATTGCGCGGCGTTGAATGGTTTCAACAGGAAAAAGGGCGTCGTCTGTCTCCGGAGCTCAAGGAAATGTTGGACCGCTGGGTTCGACTTGTGCCGCGCCTTGTGCAATTTGTCGATTTGCATGATGAAGGAGGAGTGGCGGTCGACCGGTTGACGGGCGAGAAACTTCTCATGCCGTATTGCGAGACATTGGAGGTTGTGCGCCCTTGGGGCGGCATGTTTGCCTTTTTGGAGCCCTTTGACGGCGGCTATTACGTTTGCGGTGTATCATCGATCGTAGATCCGAAGGGCGTGGAACGGGCGGAAGAGAACATTCGCGTCTTGTTGACGCAAACCGATTGGCCGTATGACAAGGTAGCCGTTGAACATTTTCTCGATATCGTCGATGCAGGCTATCCTCCGAAGGCGGACGATGTACAAGAAGAGCGCACGCGGTGGACGTATGAATACGAATGCCAAGAAGCCGCTGAGGCGATGAGGAAGCTTGCTTCGATTGGACGCGCTCACATTGATCATGATGATGGGGAGAAGGTGGAAGGTTCATGGTGCACCAATGTGTACCATTATGTCGGGGTGATTTCCCCCAAGCTGATTCGTGTATTTGAATTAGGCGGGTCATTATCGGCTCATCGGTCGCGTCTCGTGTTGTCTACCGAGGAGGAAGGGGCGGCAGAACAGCTCGTGTCGCTGCTGCAAGCGTTCGGGTATTCCCCAAAAGAACGAAAACGGGGGACAGAAGCCGTTTTGCGCCGAAAAGGGATCGAAAACGTTTCGCTTCATATTGATTCAGACCCAGACTCTCCCCCTTGGGTGGCAACGATGGCCGGATTGGATGTTCAAATGGAAAAAGCCCTTCACACCCCGCTTGAGAAATGGAATGGAAAAACCCCTCACGAAATGGCGCGCGAGGGGCGTGTGCAGGAAGTGGATGAGTGGCTGAAAGAGTATGAATTCCATTTGTTTAACATGCAAGAACGAGCCAATTTGCCGGTGCTCATCGGAGTGAATTCCATTCGCTCCCGTTATGGATTGCCCCCATCTCCGTTTAGCTCATCACATCGTCTTTCGGACTTATGGAAAATGAAATGGATGGGGCCGGAAAGAACCGAGACATTGTTGATCCGCGCGGAATGGGAAGGGATGTATTTTACCGATGACGCATTGGCGTTTTATAACGAAGTCATCGTGAGCGGAGAAAAAGAAGCCAAAGAGGCGTGTTGGGCCGTGGTTTTGCTCGTGTGTGAATATATGACCGGGCGGACGTTTTCATCGTGGGAGGACGTAGGAGAAGAAGACTGGAAACAATGCATCGTCGAGCAAATCCCGTCAAGATGGAGTTCGTTTTCATGGGAAGTGGTGAGCCGAGCGCTCGATATGTTGCTTGAGTGGGCCGATTGGCTGGACCGCCGTTATGGAACGAATCATCGAACTGTTGTTTGTGCCGTGCTGGAAGAGGTCAGAAGCGAATTGGAACATTGCTTTGCTTTGCTGGATGAATGGAGGGGCGAGAACGGAAAGGCGGATGAGGAACTGATGGCTTGGCAGCTTGCTCGTTTGTTTGGTTTGCCTATTCCCCTTTCCGTCGGTTTCTCGTTTTTCCGCGTCAAGCGTGTGGAACAGGGGAAGGCGGTGCTGGATTGGCTTGCCCATAACCGAACGGTGACATGGGACATTCCGAAGCGGGCAGAGCCGCATCTGTTGCCGGGCATGTATATCGTCGCCGCGACCGATCGCAACGGCAAGCTGGACGATCTTGCCCGCGTATATCCGCCGTCTTTCTCTCCGTACGTAGAGTCGTGGCTTCAGGCGCTGCAAGAGTGGCCAGACAAGGTGGAGAAAGAACGGGCTGCGTTTCAAGAGCGCCTGCTTGCCTCGTTGTCCCGTTTGCTTCGCCGGCCGTAGGCGTCCCGATGAATGACGGGGCGCTTGTTTCTCTCGGCTCGGCCTCTATGATTCTCCATTATGCAGGCAAGCCCAATGGTAAGAGTCATTCATATTCTATTCTTAGGATTTTGGGCCATCACCATAACGTGTGCTTGAGAAGCAGGGTTTTTCTCGTTTTACCGAGAAACGGATGAGGACGCGAATGATCCAAGAATCCTACACCTTTAGGAGTGCGGAGTGTCAACCGGCGTCAACTACCCCCACTTAGCTAACGCTTGAAGTGGGGGCTTGCAACTCCCCAGAAGTGCGAGCGGACTTCGTCCTCCTTC
>NZ_ATCO01000198.1:0-3045 GCF_000422025.1 Geobacillus sp. WSUCF1
GCTCTTCACCACAACATGTACTTGACAAGCAATACAGCTTCCTGCACAAAGATTTGAAAAAATCACTGATTTGTTGATTTTCCCTTACAAGCGTAAATAGAGTTCAGAAAAAATCAAGTACAACTTTTGGTGAAGAGCCAAAGAAATGATGATCAGGAATAAAATAGAAATCCATTCATCTCAAAACGGAGGATCCCACACGCCGCCTGGTGATCAAAAATATTCTACCATTTTGATGACCGTATAGGCAATGCCAGCGCCGATCAATGGACCAACCGCCACCCCATGAAACAGCGAAACCGCGAGGATGGTTCCGAGCACAAGCGCCGCTGTCATATGCGGGTCATGGGCAAGGAGCGTTACTCCATTTTTGGCGATCAAGGCGACAAAAATGCCAGATGCGAGCGCCACCCAGGCCGACAACGACTGCAAAGAGCCGACAAGCTGCCGAAAGCCGATCTCCCCAGAGGCGATGGGAGCGAGCACGGCGATCGTAATGACCGTCACTCCCCAGTTGATCCCTTTGGACTGAATGATCGGCAGCACTTTTTGATCCAAGCTGACAAGTTTGATGGCCAACAGCACAACGACGGCGACAATAAGCGACTTGTTTTTCGCAAGAAAGCCGAGCGCAAGCAACAACAATAAAAACAACACCGGTTCGTTCACGGTCGTCCGTCCTTTCCTATGAAACTTGTCTTTTTGCTTCCCCGTAAGAAAACGTGTAATATATCAATATGGAACGTCGTTGGAGGTGAAACATTGTCCCGAGTTTATGTTGATCGCTTTTTGCGCTTTTTTCTTGTCATCGCCGCTGTCGCGCTCGGCGCCATCGCTGCGTACTACATCGCGACGGTGACGTATCCGTTCATCATCGCCTTTTTCATCGCGATGATCATCAACCCGCTCGTCGATGCTTTGGAGCGGAAAGCGAAAATGCCGCGCTGGCTCGCGGTCAGCGTCACGCTCATCATGTTGTTTGCCGCGGTCGCCGGCTTGGTCACGCTTCTTGTTGCCGAAATCGTTTCGGGAACGCAATATTTAGCCCGCGTCGTGCCGGAAAAATTTCAAGCATTGATCACGTATATGGAGACGTTCGTCGCCGACCAAATCATCCCGATTTACAAAGATTTGGCCGGGATGTTTAAAAGTTTAAGCGCCGCCCAACAGGATACGATTATGCAAAACATTCAAGCCGTCGGAAAAAAAATGGGGACGACGGTTGGTGAATTTGTCCAGAGCATCCTGCAAAACATTCCGCAGCTTCTCGCCTGGCTGCCGAATGCCGCGACCGTGTTTATTTTTTCGCTGTTGGCGACGTTTTTCATCAGCAAAGACTGGCGGCGTCTCGTGCGCATGGCGCAGCAATGGCTGCCGACGAAAGCCCGCACAAGCGGAAAAACGGTGTTTCTTGATTTAAAGCGGGCGCTGTTTGGCTTTATCAAAGCGCAGGCGACGCTCATTTCGATTACGACGGTCATCGTGTTGATCGGCTTGCTTATTTTGCGCGTCGATTACGCCATTACGATCGCATTGATCATCGGGTTCGTCGATCTTTTGCCATATTTGGGAACGGGGATTGTATTTGTTCCTTGGATCATTTACACCATGCTAGCGGCGACATTCCGTTTGCCATCGGATTGGGCGTGCTGTATGTCGTCGTCCTCGTCCAACGGCAAATCATGGAGCCGAAAGTGCTTTCTTCAACGATCGGCCTCGATCCGCTCGCCACGCTCATCGCCTTGTTCGTCGGCTTCAAACTGCTCGGCTTTCTCGGCTTGATTGCCGGCCCCGTCGCGCTTGTCATCATCCGCACGCTCCATAGCGCCAATGTTTTTCGTGATCTTTGGCGCTTTATTATCGGCAAGCCGACCACGTAATCGAAGGGAGCTGTCTCAAAAGCTCGGCTTTCTATAATAGGAATACAATCTTTCGTTTCACAAAGATGTTTAATGGGTATATAGGACGATGCGAAAGGGTGTCCCGCTGCTTTTGGGACACCCTGTTTTGCTGCAACGTCCGTTACAACACGCTCGCATGGCCGCGGTAGACGGCGCCAAAGCCGCCATCGACCGTGATCTCTTGCCCATCTTTAAACAAGCTTGTGGCATTTTCCACCCCGACGACGACCGGAATGCCAAGGCTTAAGCCGACGACCGCCGCATGGCTCGTCAACCCGCCTTCCTCGGTGATGATCGCCGCCGCTTTTTCGATCGCCGGCATCATATCGGCATCGGTGCTGATGGTGACTAAAATGCCGCCCTCTACCATTTTTCGGCACGCCTCTTCTGCCGTTTTGGCGACGACCGCCTTGCCGAATGCCGACTTGCGGCCGATGCCTTGCCCTTTGGCAAGCAAGTCGCTGATGACGTGCACTTTCATTAAGTTCGTCGATCCCGTTTCGCCGACCGGCACGCCGGCCGTGATGACGACCAAGTCGCCGTGCTTCACCAAGCCGGAGCGCACTGCCGCGTCGACCGCCACATCGAGCATTTCATCGGTTGTATTGACATGCGGTGCTTCTTTCGTATACACGCCCCAAATGAGCGCCAGCCGCCGCGAGACCGCTTCGTTTGATGTCACCGCGATGATCGGGGCTTTCGGGCGGTATTTCGCCACCATCTGCGGCGTTTTTCCGCTCACCGTCGGCGTCACGATCGCCGCGACATCCAAATTGAGCGCCGTGTGGGCGACCGATTGGCCGATGGCATCGGTGATCGTCGTTCGGCTCTCTTTCGTGCGCTGGGACAAAATGTCGCGATGCTCCAACGCCTGCTCGGTGCGGAGCGCGATTTGGTGCATCGTCCTTACCGCTTCGACCGGATACTGGCCGGCTGCGGTTTCTCCGGAAAGCATGACGGCGTCGGTGCCGTCAAAAATGGCGTTGGCGACATCGCTCGCCTCAGCCCGCGTCGGCCGCGGATTGCGCTGCATCGAGTCGAGCATTTGCGTCGCCGTGATGACCGGCTTGCCAAGCATGTTGCACTTTTTAATGAGCATTTTTTGAATGAGAGGCACTTCCTCAGCCGGAATCTCAACGCCAAG
>NZ_ATCO01000199.1:0-2566 GCF_000422025.1 Geobacillus sp. WSUCF1
ACAAAGTTTCAACTTATATATATTAGTTTTCGCAGCCCAAAAAAGTTGCTGCAATCAAAAAACAGGCGCGGACAAAACCGGCCTGTTTTGGAGGGAACATGATCATCAGCGAGGATGTACAAGTAGGAGAGGTTCGTTATTTATCTCGCTTTTAGCGCGCGGATTTCACTTTCATGCTCGAGCAAGTGTAAAGCGAGGGATTGAAGTACGAGCTCTTGCCGCGCTTGTCCGGCAATGACTTCATTGACTTTTTGTTGCATTTCTGTGAGGGTTTGTTTCATCGCCGAAATTTCATGGAGCGTTTCTAACGTTTCCACGACAGCTTGCCGAATAAACGGCAATTCGGCAACGTCCTCTTTCGTCGCCATCGTTTGTTCCATGCGCCCAATCCGGCTGTCGAGCGCCGCAATGTCGTCTCTGTTGGCCGCCACGGTCTCTTCGAGCTGCCCGATGCGCCCATCCAGCGCTGCGACATCCTCTTTCGTTGCCATTGTCCGCTCGATGGTCCCGATGCGCCCATCCAGCACTGCGACATCCTCTTTCGTTGCCATCGTCCGCTCGATGTTCCGATGCGCCCATCCAGCGCTGCGACGTCTTCTCTCGTCGCTGCCACGGTCTGCTCAAGCCGCCCGATGCGATCATTCATCCGGACAACATCCTGTTTGGTCGCCATCTGATTCCGTATTTGCCGCAGCTCATCGAAAAGGCGCTCCACCCATTCATCCATTGTTTCACCCCCTTTCCTATTCGCTTTCCATTATACCATCATCCCTCCACCAGTTTCTATCATTTTCTCTGTCAATCGACACGCCAATAAAAAAGCCACCCCCATTTCCCGAGCAGTGGCCGGAAAACGAAGATGGCTATAAAAGCGATCAACACCATTATGAAATTTTTTGTTCCTGCAGCGGCAGGGCAACTGATTTTCTCGCTTTGCCTAGATGGAAGACGGCGTTTAAGAGGATGGCGGTCATGCTGCCGGCGACGATGCCGCTGTCGGTTAAAATGCGCAAGCCGGTCGGCAGCTCGGCAAACAAGTTCGGCACCGCCGTCACCCCAAGCCCCACGCCGACCGAGCAGGCGATGATCAGCAAGTTCTCTTGCACAGTTAGGTCAACTTGGCCTAACATTTTCACACCGTAGGCAATGACCATGCCAAACATCGCGAGCATCGCCCCGCCTAAAACTGGAGCTGGTATGATCGTCGCCACCGCGGCGATTTTCGGCACGAACCCAAGCAAGACGAGGAAGGCCGCCGCGGCGTAAATGACGCTGCGCGTTTTCACGCCCGACAATTGGACAAGACCGACGTTCTGCGAGTACGTCGTGTACGGAAATGCGTTCAACAGCCCACCGATGATGATAGCCAATCCCTCGGCGCGGTAGCCGCCCGCCAAATCCTCATCCGTCAGCCGGCGGCGGCAAATGTCGGATAAAGCGAAGTAGACGCCGGTCGATTCAACAAGGCTGACGATCGCGACGAGCACCATTGTGAAAACAGCGGGGCCATGAAACGACGGAGCGCCGAAGTAAAACGGCTGCGGCCAATGAACCCACGATGCCTCAGCGACCGCTGTCCAGTCCACTTTCCCCATCATGGCCGCTGCCGCCGTGCCAGCTGCCATGCCGAGCAAAATGGCAATGGAGCGAATGAACCCTTTGAAGCAACGGTACAACACGATAATGAGTGCAAGCACGCCAAACGACAACGCCAAGTTAGCCGGATCACCAAAGTCCTTCGCCCCTTGTCCGCCGGCCATATTGTTCACCGCTGCCGGGATGAGCGTCAAGCCAATGACGGTCACAACCGAACCGGTGACAACTGGCGGAAACAACGTCCGCAGAGAGAAAATGACGTCTTCATCATTTTTTCACAAACGTCACCATTTGTTCACACTTCCAGCATCGTTTTTGTGAGAAAAGTCACTGTTGCCTCAGTTTTGTACAGTTATGATAGTGTCAAAGCAGGGAAATTGGCCGTTTGGCGCACCTGCTGAATGGCTGTTATGGGGGATGAATCCAACAAAGAGGAGGGATACGGCATGGCAAAACTGATCACAGCGGCCCGGCAAACGAAACAGGAAAAAGAGCCGGCGCTCAAAGGCACGCTGGCCTCTGTGTTTCTGCTCGGCTTTTTCGTCATTTTTTCTTGGGTCAGCGTCTACTTTTTATTTTTGCACCGCCTGTAAGCGGCAAAGGAGGGAATCGGTATGCACATCCATAAGTATGAAAAAATTTGGCTTACGTTTGGCATCGGCTGTTTGATCGTTTTTTTTGACGGTCGTCGGCGTAAGTGCATTCGCCGCCGGACAGCAGCCGCCGAGCTGCCTGACAACGATCGATCCAGAAAAAGTCGATTCGACCCCGCCGTTTGATCATCCGGGGCTCGTCAAAAAAGGAGACAAGGAATACGAGTTGAACATCGTCGTCGCCGCGTTTTCTTTTACACCGAATGCGATCGAAATTCCAAAAGGAGCGAAAGTGACGATCAACGTCACTTCGAAAGACGTCATCCACGGATTTGAAATCCCGGGAACGAACGTGAACATGATGGTCGAACCCGGTT
>NZ_ATCO01000200.1:0-12374 GCF_000422025.1 Geobacillus sp. WSUCF1
AAGAAGATATACAAAAAGTCGTTTTGTTCGGCTCGCGGGCGCGCGGCATGGCCCGCTACAACTCGGACATTGACTTGTGCATTGACTAGACCGGAAAACAGAAGTGGAAAATCAAAGAGGATCTTGACGAGATTGTCGGCATTTACTCATGTGATGTGCTCTTTTTCGACGCGCTGAACGAAGCGATCCGGCGCGAAATCGAGCGCGACGAGAAGACGATTGATGACAAAGCCCGCTCATAAACTATTTTTGTTTAGGATGGTCTGTCCCGTATCGGGGAGATGAGGTGGGGGCTGTACGGGTGTGTCCAACGAACGGAGACCACACCAGCAAGCCCCCACATTCCTCTGTTGGGTTCCGCCCTCGTTTACCAAAACTCCCGTCCAATCAAAACGGCGGCGATCACAATGCCCGCCCCCAGCCACATCATGGGGAGAAGGAGGGACAGCGAATCGGCCGGCGCTTGAAACAAAAACAGATGTGGCCACGGCATGAACGTCCCTTGCGTCGCGACTTCCATAAACGTATAGACCGCGATGACGGACAAGGCGACATCCAGGCTGCCAAAGACGCCTAACAAGG
Source organism: Geobacillus sp. WSUCF1 (assembly GCF_000422025.1). Taxonomy (NCBI): domain Bacteria; kingdom Bacillati; phylum Bacillota; class Bacilli; order Caryophanales; family Anoxybacillaceae; genus Geobacillus; species Geobacillus sp. WSUCF1. The sequence goes on from NZ_ATCO01000200.1 coordinate 583, forward strand.
CAAGCCCAATCAACTGGTAAAACAAAAACAACAGAAACAGGTGCCCCAACACGGGAGCGGTGAGAAACATCGTTCCTTGAATCCCTATGACCGCCGCGACAAGAAGAGCGATGCATCCCCCATGCAAAACGGCATAGCGGACCAAGTCGAAGACGACCGCTTTCCGGTAATGCCATACCAACGCGTCTTTCGCCCCTTCGTCGTACAAATGGCGGTACAAAAAGACGAGATGCCATCCGGCGATCGGCACGGCAATGCCTTGGATGACGGTGTACGGCAAAAACGGTTCGTCGGAGCGGGCGGACAAGATCCCCATCAACCCGACGCACAGCCCATAGACGAGAAACGGAAACCAGTACAATCGGCCGAGCAAGCGGCGGTCAAAAGAAAAATGATGGGCGATCGTTTTTTTATCCATGCGCTTCCGCCTCTTTCAACAACGCCAAATATCCGTCCATCAGCCGCGGGGCGACGCGCCGACCGATCGGCTCTTCGGACAAGACGCGCACGACGACGTGGGAAGGCTCTTCGCTCATTTGCACGACTTCGTTGGTGGCCATGATCGAGTCGAGTTCCGCAAACGGCACCTCCAACTCATACGTATAAGGGGCGGCTTTTTGCTTGAGCTCATCGGGACTGCCTTCAAACAGCACCGTGCCGCGGTCCAACACCCCGATTTTGGTGCACAGAAATTCAATGTCCTCGACAAGATGCGAAGAGATGACGATCGTATGATCGTGCCCCAGCCGCTTCAACAAATTGCGAAACCGCACGCGCTCGCGGATGTCAAGCCCGGCCGTCGGCTCATCAAACAGGAGGATGGACGGCTCCCGAAGCAGCAGCATGGCAATGCCCACCCGCCGCCGCATGCCGCCGGACAGCTCGCGCATTTTTTTGTTGAGGTGCGAAGACAAGTTGACTTGTTCGATGACCTTCTCGATTTTGGAGCGGCAGGCGGCGGGATGTTCCCCTTGCAAGACAGCGAGATGCTCAAGCACTTCATACATCGTCAGCTCCGGGTACATCATAAACTCTTGCGGCAAATAGCCGATCTCGTTCACCCGCTTCACTCTCGTGCCCGTGCTGATCGGCTCGTCTCCGAGCGACACCCGTCCGGCATTGAACTCCAACAGTCCGGCCACAATGCGCATCAACGTCGTCTTGCCGGCGCCGTTTGGCCCCAGCAAGCCGTACACGCCGGAGAGGGTGAGGGAGACATCGGATAAAATCGGCTTCTTTTTCACGATTTTCGTCAATCCTTCAATGACGACCGCCAACGCCGTTCACCTCCTGCATCATCTCCAAGATGCGGTCCCATGTCCAACCGTCGTCCATGTTCGCATACCATGTCCGCAAACATTGTTGCTTTTGGTCGACATCCAGCGGCTGAAACGCCTGATAAATGGCTTCAATTTGCTTCTTTACGGATGACGGCTGCGACTCGAACCACTCGCTTTTGGAGCTCCAGTCGATCACCGAAAGGCCTTGTTTTTGCATCAGCCAGCGGGTGGCCAGCGAAATCCACTCGTTGTACATGATCCGCGATCCTTTCGGCGGAACCGAAAGACGGAGCATTTTTTCATAATAATCTCGTTCCATATGATAGGTGCCAATCGAAAAAAAAATTCGTGTTATAGACAAGATGGTCATGGGCCATAAACGAGGATAGCCCCGAGCTGGAGAACACAATCTTGTTCGGCAGCGATGAAACCGCCGTGGATGCGATTTGTTGTACATGATGAAACGTTTTTTTTTAACTGGCGGATGACCGTCGGCGCCCGTTCCGCCATGTGCGGCCAGTCAGCGGGGTAGGTGATCTCATATCCTTGATCGACGAGTTGATGCCCTTGCCCTTTGATCAAGGTGACCGCCTGCGCTTTCCCTCGGTAAACCGTCCCCCGCTTTGGCACATTGCAAAACAGCACATCGCCGTCCACGTTCAAGGTAAAGGTGTACGTTTCATTCGGAACGAATTGATCGGTGAACGCCCCATCCCAAGCTCTCGTTCCCGCCACCCGATATTCATAAGCCCGATACATGTGCGAAGCCCTCCTTTTCGGATACCACGCCCGATCCGCCAACAGGACGATGCGGCCGTTCGTGTACGGAATGAGCGCCGTATCGACGATCTCATAGGAAAAGGTGAGCGTCGAGGTGCGTTTCGGCAGCCGCACGGTCACGAGATCGCCGTTTCTCGTAAACGTGACGGGCTGGTGGTCCGCTTCAATCGAGTGGAGCGGATACAAATGGTACAGTTGAAACGTGGGCCGGTTCGTGTCCAACTGGGACAAGGCCACGCGCACGACCGCGCGCGATCCATGCAAAGAAATGTCATACGACTGGATACGGTAGCGCAAATCGGCTTTCGTCTCTTGTTTCATCTGGCGGTATTCCTCGAGTTCGGTCGTCTGATCGGCCGAGTGAACGCCTTGGTGTTCGTTTGCAAGGAGTGGTAGGCGGTTAGGACGATCAGAAACGGGAAGACGAGAAATGCTTTCAAGACGGCGTTTCGCTCCTTTCTCGTCTGCGTAAAGCGGATCGACGACAACAACGCCAATCCGACAAGGGAAAGAAACCATGCGGCCCATTTCCATTCCCCGCCGCGGTCGACCTCAAACCCGATGTAGGAATCATACGCTTGTTGAATCGCGTGTTTTCCGATAAACAGCAGCGACGTCCAGTCGCGGGCATGAACAGTTTTGGACAGATCGATGAACAGCTCAGTCGTCATCGGGCCGGTCAGGATCCATACAAGCAACATAGCGAAAAAACTGACCTTTTTCGTTTCCAACAGCAGCGCGATGATGACGCCGTACAGAACGGTGAGCACGAGCGGTCCAAACTGGTAGACGGCGAGAAACCGAAGCAGCGACCAATACAGATCCGAAGGCTCCACCCCAACGAAGAGATACACGAGTGAAAAAACGCCGTAGCTCATCATCAGCATGATCCCTTGGCACAGCGCATGAACCGCCAGCAAGGCGCTCATTTTCTCCAGCAAAATCCGGTAGCCGTCGGCGAACCATGACGAAACGCCGTAACGAAGCTCGTTGGAGTAGAGAAAGTAGAACCATACGATGTAAAAGAGCGAAACGATTTGAACAAGCATGAACACTTCAGAAGGCAAATCTCCAGAGTATTCCATGCCTGCATTCATATCGTCTGAAAAGAATAAAACGAACCTGACAAGCAGCAAAACAAAAAATAGGATGCTGGCGCCAACATATAACTTGCTTTTCAACAATCGTTTCCAATAAAAAACAAACAGCCATTTCCATCTCATCACCGATCAACCGCTTTCTTTCTGAAAAGTTGACAAAAGAAAAATGCGGTCAGGGATCGCACCATTCTTTTTAGGCGTATCCCTGACTCCCTCATCATCCGGATTCGGGTTATTTGACGGTAATGGTCACATATCCTCTTGAGCTAACCGTTTGACCAACAATTTGCCCATAATATTTATCGCCGTCTTTTTGTGTAAAATTGCGCGTTTCTTCTTGACCGGGATTGAGCCAGTTGGTGGAAGCGACGACGCTGTCGGGCCACCAATTGATCAATTTGTAAGCATAGCCTTTCGTTCGGATGGTAAGCCGTTATTTGCCGCCAAACGTCAATGATCCCCTGTCTGCTTTTATTGAGGTTTCCGATCTCCTTTGCTGATCCAGACAATGGTGATGAATGCTGCTAGAAAGATGGACAGCGTTAACATGATGAATTTGTTGATGAGCATCGGTTCCCAAACCGGCGGCTCGAACAAAAAGATATGCGGCCAGGGCATGAACGTTCCTAATGTGGCCACTTCAAGCACCGTATAAATAAAAATGACTGTCAGTGCGATATTGGTGTTTTTTGTAAGAACAAGGGAGGCAGTGCTGAAAAATAGGTAAAAGAACGTCAATAGAATGAAATGAATGAGATTCAAAAAAGACAAAGAAGAGACTCCATATTTCCACATGAATGCCCCGCTTAGCACGACAACCCCCAACAAATGGATGAAAGAATAACGTACAATATCGATCCAAACCCATTGCCTATAGTAAGGGACAAGCGTCTCTTGCGCTCCGTCTTCATACAGTTCGCCGAACCGATAGATGAGGCACCAGCCGGAAAACGGGATGAACAGCCCTTGGATGATAATCACATTGTCGTAAATACTTGGCGATTTGCGGGGAACAAACAAAATAAGCAACAGCGATAGGATGAACATCGCTGGTGGGATAAAAAAGGCTCCGCCCATTGTCTTGCGGTCAAACACGAATGCGGTTCGCATCCATTCGATGTAAGCTTTCATCTTGGTTCCCCTCTCCTGACAACAGCCAAATAGCCGTCGATCAAGCGCGGCGCCACCCGTCTTCCCCCTGTTCCCCCGTTTTTGGAGAATACTCGCGCGTGAATGCCATCCTCTTCTTCGAGAAGCTGAACCACTTCTCGCGTTGCGATCAAGTCATCCAATTCTTCGGGGTGTATGCAATATTCCCATACGCAGCCTTTTGCGCGGGACTTCAGCTCAGACGGCGTGCCTTCAAACAACACTTGCCCTTGTTTTAAAACCCCAATTTTGGTGCACAAAAACTCAATGTCTTCCACAATGTGCGAAGAAATGACAATCGTATGCTCGGAACCAAGCTGTTTGAGCAGATGGCGAAAGCGGATTCGCTCTTCAATATCCAAGCCGGCCGTCGGCTCGTCAAACAGCAAGATGGACGGCTTTCGCGTCAATAAATGAGCAATTCCCACCCGTCGCCGCATGCCGCCGGACAGCTCGGACATCTTTTTTGTCTCATGGCCGTTCAAGTTCACTTTTTGAATCGCTTCAGCAATAGCTGCGTGCCGTTCGCGTTTGTCCATCATTCCTTGCAATAAAGCGAGATGGTCAAGCGCTTCTTCGACCGTAATGTTTGGATAAACCATGAAATCTTGCGGCAAATAACCGATCCGTTCATGAGCTTTCACATATTTTCCTTTGGTGCAGCTTCGTTCGTCGATCGCCACCTGCCCTTCATCCATGGGTGTCAAGCCGGCCAATATTTTCATCAATGTCGTCTTACCGGCTCCGTTCGGTCCGACTAACCCGTAAATCCCCTCTATGCAGAGCGATACGTTCGATAAAATGAGTTGTTTTTTGATTCGTTTCGTGACGCTGGATACATGGATCATGTTTGTGCCTCCTGAACCATGCGGATGAGTTGTATCACTTTCTCCCAGCTGCCATCTGCTCCTTCTCTCATTTGTTTGTACCATAAAGCCAAAAATGTTTGTTTTTTCTCATCGGATAAGCGTTCATACTCCCCAGACAGCTGCCTCAGCACTTCCTCTGTTTTCACGTCAGGAGAGTCGATTGACAAAGTCAAATCAAACGTCAAATCTCCTCCGGAATAGGGAAGGGCTAATTGTTGTTGGAACCATCTGGCCAGCAACGCTTGAAACACTTCTTTTTGCATCGATGAATGTACTCCCCTCCAAAGAAGTCCTTCTGTTATGATTTCCGGCAAATACATCAATGTTCCTTCTTGGGAGCGAAGGGAATATGGCGTATCAATTTGAAGAAGCAAATGATCGCTGCTATATACGCTCCGTTGTTCACCATGGGGAGCGAGCAACACGATGTTCGTCGGCAACTTTGCCTCTTTTAAATCGAACATCTGCACGATGTCATGGTGGATGCGCCGTACATGACGTTCGAAAACCGGCCAATCCCGCTCAAGATTCGGCCAATCGGCGGGGTGCACGATCTGCCACGGCCCGATTTTTTCCTTCACAAACATTCCCGCTACGGCTGTAATGCCGCCGGACACAACTCCTTCGTACGTTCCGTCGCTTCGACGCGGCAAATTCGTATAAAACGGCGCCGTTCCGTGAAACGACAACGTATAGCGGATCGGATGGCTCGGTTGCATCGATACAGGCACCGGACTGGAATGAACATTCACAAAGGCAAACGGCGCATGTTCGGCTTTTGTCGGCACCCAGCTGAAATCGCTCGGCAAAAACAAATAGTGCGGTGAAATCGGAATTTGCGCGGAATCGTTCATTTGATACTCAAATGTCCATTCGTCGGTCAAGCGATTGGGTGAACGTTTGACCGTGATGACATCCCCCTGTTGAATAAACGGCAGCTGTTTTCCGGTTTGATCGGTGATTCGCTTCAGAGAAAAATGATGATAAAGCACGAACGACAGCGTGTCGCCCCGAATTTGCCGCAAGGTCACTTTCACTTTCGCATGGACACCGTTTTTGGCCTCCAGCTGAATGTCGTACCGTTCAATCGAATAGTGCAATGTGCTTGGTTGGATGGTTGGATTGTGAGTTTGGTAGTAAACGTTTTCTTTAGCCAAATCAGCGTAGCTGAACACCAGTTTGTTTCCGGTGAAAAGATGCGGAAACAACCAAGCATCCCCCGCTAAAAGCAAAACGACACCTGTAATAATGGCCGCTTTCTCCTTTGTCGTGCGGGCCGTTTTCCAAAGAATGGCCCATACCGCCATCATCGACGTTAGAATCCAAAACAATAGTTTCATGTACGTCGGAAGGCTGACATTGTATCCAACGACGTCACGAAATACATCGTCCATATTCAACGGACCGATGTAGAACAAACTACGGATGTCAGAAAAGGGGATGCGATGGAAATAACGAGAAAACAATTGTGTATTCATCGGGCTGATGGCCAGCCAAATGACCATCATCCAGGCAAAGCTTAATCGATTTTTCCCAAACAATAGAGCAGTGAAAATACCAAGAAAAAAGGCAAATACGAACGGCAAGAGCCAATACACCGCAATGTACGACGCCGTTTCCGTATACAACGAAGAAAAGGGAAGACCCCATGTGCGGTAAAACTGCCATACAAGTACAACTTGCAGACCGGTGAAGAATGAAAGAAACAGCAAGTGATTCACGAACAAGGCGGCGATTTTCAACGCCGTGATGCGCAGTGAGCCGGCAAACAAAAGATTGGCGCCAAATCGATATTCATCAGAGAACAACTTATAAAAAAACACCATAAACAGTAGCATGGCTGCTTGGACGATTAACGTCATTTCCCCGACAAAGTTTCCATAATCCGTCTTGCCAAAGGAATCATGCTGGCGAATGAGAAAGCGCATCATCAGCATGATGAACCAAAATGTGTAGGTTCCCATATAGAGAATGCTTTTTCCCATCTGTTTGGCGTAAAACCACGATAGGCTAGTAAACAACGTCATAAGGGGTCACTCCATTTTTTCAGCATGATCGCATCCATCAACGATAAAAGGAAGCAAGCGAACGCCGGTGTGATGGAGCCGTGTTGACATTCGCTTGCTTGTTGCAATGAAGCGTGTCAATTTAATTCACGGTCACTTTTGCTTCGCCATAAATAGATGTCGCGTTGGCTTGTGTGTATGCTTCAGCATAGTAGAAAGACCCGTTTTCAGCTGTAAAAGATTTTTTTACTGTTTGTGATGGATAGGCTATTGCCGAAGCAACTGTTGAATCAGGCCACCAGCTGATTTGTTTTTTGGCATACCCTTGTACATAAAATGCTGGACCTGATGAAGAGACGGCCAATGTTCCAGAAGCCCCAGTAGCTTTCACTGGTGTTCCTGTGGCAGAACTAGCCCCCGGTGAAATATGCGCAATGGAAGTGCCGGCGGCATAAACAGATCCAGCAATGCTGAGAACCAACACTAAAATGAATAGTGGTAGCCCCTTAGCTTTCGTTTTACGTGCCTTATTGACAACCATCCTTCTCACCTCCTTTCAAGGGTAGTAATTTGGTAGAATCAAGTTGATAAATGGGTTTAGGAAGCATTGTGAATATTTTTTCTATTCGATTTGTAAAGATGAGATAATGTGCATTCGAAAAATCATCTTTTAAGAAATAATAAAACTGTTCTAAGTCTTCGAAGTCAAAGTGTTTCGTCGGCTGATCGAAAATGAAAACGGTGCGATTTAGCGACTGTCCAAGAGAAACAAGATAAATCAGCCGTTGAAACATCGTCAATGAATCGATGGATGCATGGGAAGGAAGGCGATATTTTTTCCATAGTGCCGATTGCTGAAAAGGACGATTCAGCCATATCGAAATATCTTGCAAACGATAGTTTCTCCACAGTTGGTGGTAGTTCTCAGGAATCACGAAAAATACGCTTTTATTCGTTTTTCCTCTTGCTTCCTGTTCATCGAAATGGATTTCCCCTTCATCGATAGGATGAAAGCCGGCAAGCGCTTTGGCGACAATATCTGTGCGAATGTGATTTTTGGCTAGAATGATGGATTGGGAAGGAAGATTGACGGAACAATGATGCAAAATCAGTTGGCGACGGTGCTTGAGGGTCACATTTTTCAATTCCATCATTTGTCTCCTTTCCCCCTTTCTTGCGCTAGTTGAATCAATATGTTTTCTTTTTCTTTTATGGATAGTGCCATGTAGTGCTCCCACGTTGTTGAGTCGATGGAGGATTTTTCCGCTATCCTGTTTCCATATCCGATAGATGGAATATGTAGTTTTTCCATTAAATATAAGCCGGCAAAGAGACTGATCTGTTCGTTTTCGAACAATCGGTATGGGATGAAAAACGCAGCCAACTCCTGAATATGTTTGGTTGCCGGGATGCCATTGACGTCCAAGAACGGATCAACATAAAACGTGTAGGTTCCGTCAGCCACCGTGCTGTCGTAGAGCGAAAGGTTTGTGGTGTTGATGCTTTTTGGGATGATTGAGACGCTCTTGACTTCTTTTGTGCAATAATCTGTATTTGCAAGATTCGGAAACAAGTGGCATAGCTCATTGCGGATGGAAACGAGTTGATGCTTCAATTCCATATAATTTCTTGTTGTGGTGAGAAATGGTTTATAAACAAGGAAACGAGTATGTTGCACTTGAATTTGTTTGTAAGGACCGTTGATCACGGAGAGACAAGGGAGATGGTCCCCATGCCAACGGTACTTTTCCTTTCCGACAATCATGTTGACTCGTGTGCATGTTTTCGTTTCTACATTGGAGTGAAGCGTTCCGGATGAGTTGATATCGTAAAGCGTTGAATCCATGGACTGCGGATACCAGTTGGCTTCAAATGGCAACAACGTGACGCCCGATGTCAACGGATAAAAGGTTGAGCCGAACGTATGTCGATAATAGATCGTCATGGATGGGGCACCGTTGGTCTGCACCTGAACAACGTTTCCTTGTTGTTGAAAGGGCAAACGCTTCCCTCCGCCTTGGATGTGATCGATTTGAAATTGCTCGTTGATCGAAAAACGAACGGTGCGTTCGTTCGGATGCAGAGAGAGTGTGGCTTTGATCGGATACGTGGATTTCGGATTCACCTCGATCTCCTTGATTTTCCAATATCCATGCAACGGGATGTTCTTGGGCTGAGCCTGATGTTTAATTTGTTGATAGAGTTTGGCGTCGTTTGCCAACAGAATGTCATCCAACTGGAATTTTGATTGTGCATGTTGAAGGAAAAATGTTACGAAAATAACGAGAGTCACACAGCCGCAAGCCCCGCGAAGGATCGCCGCATGCTTCGAAAAACGCCATAAACGGCGATGGAAGAAAGAATATACGCCAATTTGATCAGCACGCGTTCTTTTTGGAAGGTTAGGCTGAATAACGGGTCAATGTAAGGCCAACGATGGTTTCCCCACAAGGAGAAGGATGGATTGCGATATTCCAAAGAAAACAGCACGATGATCCACAAAACAAACACACCAACGAGCAACATCGCTTTTTTGGAAGAATGATAGGCGTAAACAGCGCCTGCGGACAATCCGATCATCCACGCCCATAGAAATGGGAGAAGAAAATGAATCAAATACAACGGAAACAGAAAAGCGAAAAGATCCCAACCCGCTGAATAGTTGATCACCACCGCACCGGCGATGATCCCGGCCAAGGCCAGTTGCCAAGCGAAAAAACAACCAAACGCGATCAAAGCTTGGCAGAAGACGATCGTTTGCGGGTTTGGCATGATGTCATTCATCGCGATCCAGTGAATCGGCGTCGAAGTGAACAACGATACATGCAAGCGGAAGCTGAAGAACAGCCAGACCGCCATTCCAATCGGAACCAAGTATTTCGTATATAAAATCCATTCCGCTGGATTAATCGTATGGGGATTGAGGCAAACAAAGATCAAAACCCCAGAAAATACGAATATGAAACTAGCTTCCGCTTTTAAGCGGGACGCCATTCTTGAAATGAACACCCATTTCATATGGAACGCCCTCTCTAATCATGAATTTGAAATGTTTGTAAAATTCAATGGCATTATAAAAAAAAAAAGAAGATGTCAACCTTTTACATGGAAATTCACAGTATATTCACAAATAATAGGAAAATTGTATTGTCATGATGACGATTTTTGGCCAATTTTGCGTCTTTCGGTGTAGGGAGTGTTCATTGTGCGACGTGCTTTTTTCGACGCGCTGAACGAAGCGATCCGGCGCGAAATCGAGCGCGACGGGAAAACGATTTATGAGAAATCTCCGTCGTGAGCCTAGGCGGCCTGCCCCGCATGAGCGGGCGGCTGTTTTTTGTGTCCGGCGGCCTTAGGGCAAGCGCGCTGTCCGTTTTTCAGTTGCATCGAAAGCGCTGTTATCGGTACAATGGAACTCACATTTCGCACCCTCCCGACAAAAATCGGGAGGATTTTTTTTCGCCTTGCGTCGAATGAATCTTTGAAACACAAGGAAAGCGAAGGAGTTTTCACACCATGGGAATTCCAATCGATGCGGTCTATGAAGGTTCCTATTTGAATATAATAAGTGCCATATTCAAGAAGCTTGGCCTCCTCCAGTTGATTGACCGTCTCGTTCCGGTCGATCCTCAATGCCAAACCCGAACGAGCGATGCCGTTTAGGCCATCGTCTACAATCTTTGACGGCTGGCAAGCGCTCGTTCACTTGGAACGATGGGCGCATGAGATCGACTTGCCCAAGCTGATCCGTCTTGGACTTCACCCCTCTTGGTTCAATGACGACGCTTTGGCGCGCCATCTGGATCGCCTGTATGAGGCCGACATCCATCACGTCACGTCGGCTTGTCTCGTGCAGATCTACAAGAAGGAGACCTCCCTCTTTAGGTGTTTCATGCCGATACGACCGATAAGACGGTATATGGTGCGTACGAAACGAACTCGACCGAAGGCTTGCAAATCACCTATGGCTACAATCGGCATCATTATTGGCAAAAACAGATGGGATTCGGGTTGGTCGGCAATCAAGACGGCCTTCCGTTTTACGGAGATGTGCACGACGGCCATCTGCCTGATAAGACATGGAATCCTTCCGTGTTGGCACGGATGAAAGAATAGTTTGAACGCGCGGGAATCGAAGACGAATGGATTTACGTGGCCGATTCGGCCGCCATGACGCGCGGCACCTTGGCGCAAACGAAAGCCGCCAACGCCTTTTTGATCACGCGCGGCCCGGCTTCGCTTCGGATCGGCAAAACGGCGCTGGACCAAGCCGATGCCGAGGACACGCCGTGGAGCGATCCGTTCGTCTTGGCAGAGAAAAACGGCGCCGCGTATCGAGTGTGGGAAACCGCCTCGACGTATGAAGGCCATCCGGTTCGGCTGATCGTCGTTGAATCCAGCGCGCTGGACCAACGAAAAGGGAAGAAACTTGAAAACAAACGGAAAAAAGAAGCAGAGCTTCTTTCACAAGAACAAGCCCAATGGGAGAGCCGCCTGTTTTCCTGCCGGGAAGACGCCGAACAAGCGCTGGCGTCTCTCAAGGCTTCCCTTCGCCCTCGGTTCCATCGCGTCGAGGCGTCCGTTGACGAGGTCATTCGCCCGAAAAAA
>NZ_ATCO01000201.1:0-465 GCF_000422025.1 Geobacillus sp. WSUCF1
CTCGCCTAATTAAGATAAAATCTTTTTGTATTCCAAATCGTTTGGTTTTCTAATTTCCATGGAGTTCTCCTCACATCACTATTTATTTTCCTATTCTTCAAGCAATGCCCGAACATCTTCCACTGGAAGATCCACCAACTGAGCAATGTCTTTCTCCGTCATTCCTTTGCGCGCCATGTTACGGATCAGTTGCTTCATTCCTTGTTTCATTCCTTGCTTGATCCCTTGTTGAAGCCCACGTTTCATCCCTTCTTCCCATCCCGCTTTCCTTCCCTTTTGCTCATAGGAAATGATCAGCTCCAACACTTTTTCTCTTTCTTTCGTTTCCATCGCCTTCACCTCTCTTTGCAGTTGTTGCTCTTCCTCCTCCGACAGCTTCACATACGTTTCAAAAAAGCCCAACAAGAGCCGCTGCCTCGCTTTATCCAGCTCCAATCTCGCCAACATGCGCAAACACTCTTTTTT
>NZ_ATCO01000202.1:0-1200 GCF_000422025.1 Geobacillus sp. WSUCF1
CCATATGCCCGGCGTTTGATATTTTTGATCTTGTGATTGCTGCCTTCCATTCGTGCATTCGTATACGGGTACAAAAAGTATTGAAGAATAGGCTCCTTCCACCTTTCAAAAGTGTTAGCTGCTTGTTGAAAAGAGACAAAAGGGCTTTTCTTTGCTAACCAAATCCATTATTCCAAGCATTCTTTTGCTTGGTCATAATGATCGGTTCGGTAGAAATCTCGAAATAGCTCCTTGAGATAATAAGCAATCGAAAGTGCGGGATATTCCTCCAAGATATCGTTCAATCGAAACTGCTGATTCTTACGAAGTTTTTCATACCCTTTTAACAGAAGGAATCTAGCCTTTTTCAATCGCGGGAACTCTTTTCGCGCCTGATCCAAGGCTTGTGTCACCTTTTGAACCACATGGTACTTATCGATAACAATCGAAGCAGATGGAAACAGAGCGCGAACCTCCTTGTGATAGGGTTCCCACATGTCAAGAATCACCGTTTGGACCATTTCTTTTGACAGGACGTTTCGGCTCAACAAGTTTATGGCAGAGTCATATTGGCGATCGGCGTGCATTCCCATGACTGATCCGGCTTTGGCATCCATCAACACGGTTTCGTACTGATGTCCCTTTTTTACAGCGATTTCATCTAAGCTAAGCGCCATCCCTTCCTGAAAAGATGCCTCCGTTGCTGTTTGGCGTTCTTTTGCTTTTTTTGACGCGATGGAGTAATAAATGCGCTCCAATGTCGTATATGGGATGCGGTGCTTTCGACTGACCTCTTGAATGGTGGAGCCTTCACACAGTTCATACAAGTACTCATAAAATCGATTGGTGTCATGCCGGTTTGGTTGAATCGACTCCAAAGTGGCGGAAAACACTTGGGAACAATTCCAGCATCGATAGCGCTTTACCTTTACGAACAAGTACACCGGTTGATGGAAAATCGCCAAATCCCGTACTTTTCTTGTCCGTCTGTCGTGGACAGAGGAAGTGGCAAACCCACAATGAGGACAACGTCCCTGTGTCTCTGTTTTCTCTATATGAATCGCATAACCATAGGAAAGAAGTTCTTGTTTAACCATTTGAAATTCTGGCAATCCTAGTGATATAGAAAGCGCTTACGAGACCTCCTTAATGTTTGTTTCGTCGCTAACATTATTGCCAAGATCTTGTTAGTGCTTTCTCTTTTCCGTGAAAATCCCCACC
>NZ_ATCO01000203.1:0-5323 GCF_000422025.1 Geobacillus sp. WSUCF1
TCTAAGCGAAGCGTAGGTGGGGGGTAGTTCACTTGTTTTATGCCTGTATACGGTAATAAGAAAGGGTGTCCCGATCCTTTTGGGGCACCCTCTCCTCGAACAATGAACGCCGCTAAGCTTTGTGGTTTTTTAGTCTAAACAGCCCGTTGTCCCCATATATATAAACCAAGCATGCCTTTCGGGCTAAAGGGGGGACAGCGGGTGATCGAAATCCATTTTGACGAGGCAAGCGAGGCGGAAAAATTGGTTGGGCTGCTAGATCACCGGCAACCGGATGACGGTCCGCTGTTTCATGCCGCTTATGACGGGAACAAAACCGTGGCGGTTTACATACAGGGCGAGGAGAAGCGTGTGCTTGAGGAGCATATCATCCCAGCGATGACGGCGTTTATGCAGGAGGTGATGGAAGACCGGCTGCTGCTATCCATCATTGCCAATGTTTTTTATTTCCGCGACGTCGAAGAACAGCAGCAAATTTTGGCCCTCGCTCATTCATTTTTGGACGGCGAGCGGCGCGATTACCGGAAAAGCGCGGCGTTTGCCGCCTCGCGCACCGTGATGTTGCGCGACGCTTTTGCCTCCTTTTTGCGCGACGGCTTGTCATTTTCGTTTTCTTCGTTCGTTACGTTCCGGTTAAAGCCGTATATGGAGCGCCTCCAACATTATGTCGAGCTGGCGATTGATGAATACAAGCTGGAGCAGGAGTATCAAAATTTTGTGCAAATGCTGCGCGACTGCCTGGCTGGCCGGACGCCGCAATGGCCGCGCCTGTATTTGGTGCACGATCCGCCGCACTTCGTATTTTACGACAGCGAGCGGCGGGAGCTGTCGGCGGCGGAAGTGAGACAGTTGATCGACCGCCATCTCGTCTTCAGCCAGCCGATGTATATTGATGCATCGGTGCTCGCTCCGCTTGTCTCGCTCGCTCCGGCGGAAATTGAGCTGTACACCGATCATCCGGATGACGGCATGGTGCAGACACTGCAAAACGTGTTTCAAGAACGGCTGATCGTCTGCCGCCGCGCCGATTTTTCCCGCTTGTTTGCCGCCAACGCTGGAAATGGGGGAGAAGCTTGATTTTTCCTGCTGTTTTCGCTATAATGACGTCATGAATATGGATGAATACAAGCGATGACGAGGACATGGGCGCATTTTTACGGTTTCCAGAGAGGGAAGGCAGCGGCTGGAACCTTCCTAACACGAAAAATGCGCTTACCCCCTCAGAGCTGCGGCAGCGAACGCAACGCCCAGTAGTTGCCGCCGGTGGACGACCGTTATTCTTGTTGAGCCATGGCATGGCGAGGCGTTGCCATGGGAAGAAGGGTGGAACCACGATGAAAACTCGTCCCTTTAGGAGGGAGGAGTTTTTTTATTTTTCCATTTTCATCATCATGACAAAGGAGTGATTGCCAATGCCAGACGTCATTCGCATCACGTTCCCAGATGGGGCGGAAAAGGAGTTTCCGAAGGGGACGACGACGGAAGACATCGCTGCCTCGATCAGCCCGGGGCTGAAGAAAAAAGCGATCGCCGGCAAACTGAACGGCCGGTTCGTTGATTTGCGCACGCCGCTTCACGAAGATGGCGAGCTTGTCATCATTACCCAAGACATGCCGGAGGCGCTTGACATTTTGCGCCATAGCACCGCCCACTTAATGGCGCAGGCGATCAAGCGGCTGTATGGCAACGTCAAGCTCGGCGTCGGTCCGGTCATTGAAAACGGCTTTTACTATGATATCGACATGGAGCATAAGCTGACGCCAGACGACCTCCCGAAAATCGAAGCGGAAATGCGCAAGATTGTCAAAGAAAATTTGGACATCGTCCGCAAAGAAGTGAGCCGCGAAGAAGCCATCCGGCTGTATGAAGAAATCGGCGATGAGTTGAAGCTCGAGTTGATCGCCGATATTCCGGAAGGCGAGCCGATTTCGATTTATGAGCAAGGCGAGTTTTTCGACCTTTGCCGCGGCGTGCACGTGCCGTCGACTGGAAAAATCAAAGAGTTCAAGCTGCTCAGCATCTCGGGGGCCTACTGGCGCGGCGACAGCAACAACAAAATGCTGCAGCGCATCTACGGCACGGCCTTTTTCAAAAAGGAAGACTTGGATCGTTATTTGCGCCTGCTTGAAGAAGCGAAAGAGCGCGATCACCGCAAATTAGGCAAAGAGCTTGAGCTGTTTACGACATCGCAACAAGTCGGACAAGGCTTGCCGCTATGGCTGCCGAAAGGAGCGACGATCCGCCGCATTATCGAACGGTACATCGTCGACAAAGAAGTGGCGCTCGGATACGATCATGTCTACACACCGGTGCTCGGCAGCGTCGAGCTGTACAAGACATCGGGCCATTGGGACCATTACAAAGAAAACATGTTCCCGCCGATGGAGATGGACAACGAAGAACTTGTGCTTCGTCCGATGAACTGCCCGCACCATATGATGATTTACAAAAGCAAGCTGCACAGCTACCGCGAGCTGCCGATCCGCATCGCCGAGCTCGGCACGATGCACCGCTATGAAATGTCTGGAGCGCTTACCGGCCTGCAGCGCGTCCGCGGCATGACGCTCAACGACGCCCACATTTTCGTGCGCCCGGACCAAATCAAAGACGAGTTCAAGCGCGTCGTCAACTTGATTTTGGAAGTCTATAAGGATTTCGGCATTGAGGAATACTCGTTCCGCTTGTCTTACCGCGATCCGCATGACAAAGAAAAATATTACGATGACGATGAAATGTGGGAAAAAGCCCAACGCATGCTGCGGGAAGCCATGGACGAGCTCGGCCTCGACTACTACGAAGCGGAAGGGGAAGCGGCGTTTTACGGGCCGAAGCTCGATGTGCAAGTGCGCACGGCGCTTGGCAAAGACGAGACGCTCTCGACGGTGCAGCTTGACTTCCTGTTGCCCGAGCGCTTTGATTTGACGTACATTGGCGAGGATGGGAAGCCGCATCGTCCGGTCGTCATCCATCGCGGCGTCGTCTCGACGATGGAGCGGTTTGTCGCGTTCCTCATCGAGGAGTATAAAGGTGCGTTTCCGACATGGCTCGCCCCGGTTCAAGTCAAAGTGATCCCCGTGTCGCCGGAGGCGCACCTCGATTACGCGTATGACGTGCAGCGGACGTTGAAAGAACGCGGCTTCCGCGTCGAAGTCGACGAGCGCGACGAAAAAATCGGCTATAAAATCCGCGAAGCGCAAATGCAAAAAATCCCGTACATGCTCGTTGTCGGCGATAAAGAAGTGTCTGAGCGAGCGGTCAACGTCCGCCGCTATGGCGAAAAAGAAAGCCAGACGATGGGGCTTGACGAGTTTATGGCCTTGCTCGCTGACGATGTGCGGGAAAAACGGACAAGATTAGGGAAAGCGCAATAAACCGTTGACAGGCGACATAAACGTTCAAGCGCCACAAGGAAGCAACGGTGGCGATGGCCCATGTCATGGGCGGTTTTTCAAAGAAATGGCGGCGTGAACAAGATTTTCTCTTGCCAATTGAATGTTGATCCGCTATAATAAAGGGCGTTGTGTTTATCAAGATCCGCTCCTTGACATGCCATCGCCAAGGTGGTATAGTGTATAAAGTGGAATGATGGCTTGTTTGTAACAAAAGCAGAAGCACCCCGCTTCTCACCTGACCGACGCCAAGACGGCTGTTGGCAGGTTGTTACGGTTCGTCAATGCGAGTGTAAGGACGTACTGCGCGGGTGCTTTGTGCATCTGCGCTTTTTTTTTGGCTGGAAGTGGGGCTCTGCTGGCAAACAAGCCAGTCGGAAAAAACCTTGGAGGTGGCTCATTATTAGCAAAGATTTTATTATCAACGAACAAATTCGTGCCCGTGAAGTGCGCTTGATCGACCAAAACGGCGAACAGCTTGGCATCAAGTCGAAGCAGGAGGCGCTTGAGATTGCGGCAAGACGCAACTTGGATCTTGTGCTTGTCGCGCCGAACGCCAAACCGCCCGTTTGCCGCATCATGGACTACGGCAAATTCCGCTTCGAGCAGCAGAAGAAAGAGAAAGAAGCGCGCAAAAAACAAAAAGTGATCAACGTCAAAGAGGTGCGCCTCAGCCCGACGATCGAGGAGCATGACTTCAACACGAAGCTGCGCAATGCGCGCAAGTTTTTGGAAAAAGGCGATAAAGTGAAGGCGACGATCCGCTTTAAAGGTCGGGCGATCACCCATAAAGAAATTGGGCAACGCGTCCTTGACCGCTTCTCGGAAGCGTGCGCCGACATTGCCGTTGTCGAAACGGCGCCGAAAATGGACGGGCGCAACATGTTTTTAGTGCTCGCACCGAAAAACGACAACAAGTAAGGAGGAACCTGCGATGCCAAAAATGAAAACTCACCGCGGCTCGGCGAAACGGTTCAAAAAAACGGCCAGCGGCAAATTAAAACGCGGCCACGCGTACACGAGCCACTTGTTTGCCAATAAAACGAAAAAACAAAAGCGTCATCTCCGCAAAGCGACGCTTGTCTCGCCTGGCGATTTCAAACGCATCCGCCAAATGCTTGACAACTTGAAATAACGACCGACTATAGGAGGGAACGATTATGCCACGCGTAAAAGGTGGACCAGTGACGCGCAGACGTCGCAAAAAAGTGTTAAAACTCGCAAAAGGCTATTTCGGCGCGAAACACGCATTATATAGAGTCGCGAACCAACAAGTGATGAAATCGCTCATGTATGCGTATCGCGACCGCCGTCAACGGAAGCGCGACTTCCGCAAACTGTGGATTGTCCGCATCAACGCAGCGGCTCGCCAAAATGGCTTGTCCTACAGCCGTTTGATGCACGGCTTGAAGCTGGCCGGCGTGGAAGTGAACCGGAAAATGCTCGCCGACTTGGCGGTGAACGACCAAGCGGCATTTGCTCAACTCGCCGATTTGGCGAAAGCGAACTTGAATAAGTAACCATGACGGCCATCCTAACAAAGGGTGGCCGTTTTTTTTTTTCGGCAACGAAATGGGGGGCTTGAAAGCCGATCAGCGCTGCTGTTTTTCTGTCAAGGAAAGGGATGGATATGTACAATACGGAATAGCGATCAATCTTCTTGCCTTTTTTATGATGGGGCTCGACAAACAAAAAGCGAAACGCCGCCGCTTTCGCATCGCCGAGCGGACGCTTTGGCTGCTGGCGTTTGCGGGCGGGGCCATCGGTGCGGCAGCTGGAATGTACACGTTTCGCCATAAAACGCGCCATCGGGCTTTTGGCTATGGCTTGCCGCTGTTGGCAGCGGTGGAGCTGTTTCTCTATTGGCGATGGATGAGGTAGAAAGGGGAGGAGAGAGTCAACTACTCCCACTTAGCTAACGCTTGAAGTGGGGG
>NZ_ATCO01000204.1:0-1270 GCF_000422025.1 Geobacillus sp. WSUCF1
AGGTGGTGGGTAGTTCACTCCAATAGCAATGGCTCGATTGCCTCTAAAACCCAAAATAAGAACAGGACGATATGTACCGCCCTGCCCTTCCTGAAAACGAAAATATATATCGTAAATACCACCCGGCTGCATCATTCTTCATCTAGCCACCGTTGATGCACAGGATTATCGGGATTCACAGTCACAACACCATCAGGGCTAACATCCAATAAAGGAGCAGAAGGCAACCGATCAAAACAAATGCTTGAACTTAAAGACGCATTGATGTTTGCGTATCGATTTCGCACAGCAGGTTTAGCATAAATCGATCTTAATGACTGTGCTCGCACATCTTTTCGCCTTGAGATGGCTGATCTTCGCAACTGGCGATGCTCCTTTCTGCGCATACGCTATCACCACCTTAGCAATAGCATATGCCTGTTTTGAAAAAACATGTACGAGACATACGCTGGCTATAATGTACATTTATTATAGCATATACAAGAGGGGATAACAAAACCAACCAATCTACAAAAATCCTTTGTTTCTACCTTGTTAGGGTGTGACATGTGAGTAGTGATTTCCGCTCTTTCCCTCGACCGGCTCCATTAACCATCGGAGGTCATAAAGAAACGCATCTTGGTTCATACTAAAGGAAAAGCTCGCAAAAGAAAGGGACTCGCCATGCTTCGCGAACTTGACTGGATGACGTACATCATGATCATTTTAGCCAGCTATAGGTTCACCCACTTGATCGTCTTTGATAAGATCACCGAATTCATTCGCAATCCGTTTATGAAAAAAGAGACAATCCGGCATGAGGACGGCCATACGGAAATCAAGAAGGTGCCGAAATCGAAATTCGGCTATTTGTTGAACTGTTACTGGTGTGCGGGAGTGTGGAGCGCGATTTTTCTCGCGCTTGGGTATTTATTCATCCCGAAGATCGCCATGCCGTTCATTTTTATTTTTTCGATCGCTGGGGCGCAAGCGATTTTGGAAACATTCGTCGGGGTGGGGACGAAGGCAATCGATCTTCTGTCGGCGGCGAAAAAGCGGATGGACTGACATTGGCGGGCGTACGGCGGAAACATGCGGCGCGCCCGCTTTTCTTGCTTTTGTCGATACATCATGGTTAACTTATATCATTATTTAACATAAATCAGCCAGAAGTCCCCCACCTCTATGATATTATCCCTCTAGTGTAGACAGTTGGGAAAATGCCCATACTGTCATTAAAAACACTGGAGGGATTTGTTTATGTTCGAGAACAAGCAAACACCGAAAGGGA
>NZ_ATCO01000205.1:0-13622 GCF_000422025.1 Geobacillus sp. WSUCF1
GCTTTTTGCGCTGTCGCTCCGTCGATCATCCGATGGTCAAAGCTGAGCGAGAGCGCCAAGACCGGAGCAGCGACAATTTCACCGTCGCGGACGATCGGTTTTTCGGCAATGCGGCCGATGCCAAGAATCGCCACTTCCGGATGGTTGATGACCGGCGTAAACCATTGCCCGCCGGCTGAGCCGATGTTCGTGATCGTGCACGATGCGCCTTTCATTTCGTTTGGCATCAGTTTGCCTTCGCGCGCTTTTTCAGCGAGTTCGTTGATTTCCTTCGCCAGCGCGAAAATCGGCTTCCGGTCGGCATGTTTAATGACCGGCACGAGCAACCCTCGATCCGTATCAGCGGCGATGCCGATGTTGTAGTAATGCTTATGAATAATTTCCTCCGTCGCATCGTCGATCGACGTATTCAGCACCGGATATTCACGCAGCGCAGAAACAAGCGCTTTGACGACATACGGCAAGAACGTCAGCTTGATGCCTTTTTCCGCGGCAATGGCCTTGAATTTTTTTCGGTGAGCAACAAGCTTCGTCACATCGGCTTCGTCCATCAGCGTCACGTGCGGGGCCGTATGTTTCGAATGCACCATGGCCTTGGCGATCGCCCGACGGATGCCGCTCATTTTCTCGCGCGTTTCCGGGAATTCGCCTTCCGGCATAACCGGTTTCGCCGCTGGCGCTTGCGGCGCTGCCTTCTCTTCCGCCGCTTGCGGCGTCGGCTCAGCCGCGGCTTTCGCGCCGCCGGCGAGGAAGGCATCAATATCTTCTTTCAAAATGCGGCCGTTTTTCCCCGTGCCTTGGACGAGGCGGATATCGACGCCTTTTTCACGCGCATATTTGCGCACAGACGGCATCGCGATGACGCGGCGGTTCGGGTCGACTTCCGCTTCGGCCGCCGGTGCGCTCGGAGCAGCGGTCTCAACCATTTCCTTTTTCGACACCGTTTCCGCTTTTTCCTCTTTTTTCACTTCTTCGTGTTCTTGTCCTTTAAACGTCATGTTTTCATAGCCCGGCGCATCGAGCGTAATGAGCGTTTGCCCAACCGTCGCCACCGTTCCTTCCGGGACGAGAATCTCAAGCACTTTCCCCTTGACAGGAGATGGGATCTCGACGACCGCTTTGTCGTTTTGCACTTCGCACAACACGTCGTCTTCGTTCACTTCATCGCCCGGCTTGACGAACCATTTGACGATCTCGCCTTCGTGAATGCCTTCGCCAATGTCCGGCAGCTTAAATTCAAATGCCACTGTAGGTCGACCTCCTATCGTTTGCCGAAAATGAGCGGGGGAAGGCGCTTCGCTCCCCCGGACTTGTCCAAATTAGAAGTTGATCACTTTTTTCGCCGTCTCGATCACGTCTTTAAAGTTCGGCAGCCACACCGATTCTGCTTGAGCGAACGGATAGACGGTATCCGGCGCGGCGACGCGCAATACAGGCGCCTCAAGGCTTAAAATCGCGCGCTCGTTAATTTCAGCAACGACGTTGGCGGCGATGCCGGCTTGCCGTTGCGCTTCTTGAACGACGATGGCGCGGCCCGTTTTTTCGACCGAACCAATGATCGTCTCAATATCGAGCGGCTGCACGGTGCGCAAGTCGACGACTTCGGCAGAAATGCCTTCTTTCTCTAATTCTGCCGCCGCCTTTAACGATTCATGCACCATGGCCCCGTACGCGATAATCGTAATGTCTTTCCCTTCACGCTTAATGTCTGCTTTGCCGATCGGAATTGTGTACTCTCCTTCGGGCACCTCTTGTCGGAACGAACGGTACAGTTTCAAATGCTCAAGGAAAATAACCGGGTCGTTGTCGCGGATCGCCGAGATGAGCAATCCTTTCGCATCATACGGCGTCGACGGGATGACGACTTTCAAGCCCGGCTGTTGGGCGACGAGTCCTTCTAAGCTGTCTGAGTGCAATTCTGGCGTATGGACGCCGCCGCCAAACGGTGAACGAATCGTAATCGGAACATGGTAGCGGCCGCCAGTGCGGTAGCGGATGCGTGCCATTTGTCCGCAAATCGCATCCATCGCCTCATAAACGAACCCGAAAAACTGAATTTCCGGCACTGGGCGAAACCCTTGCAAGGCCAAGCCGATCGCCAAACCGCCGATCCCCGATTCGGCCAGCGGCGTATCAAACACACGTTCTTCGCCAAACTCAGCTTGCAGCCCTTCGGTCACCCGGAATACGCCGCCGTTGACCCCAACGTCTTCGCCAAACACCAGCACGTTCGGATCGTTTCTCATCTCGATGCGCAGCGCATCGGTGATCGCTTGAACCATTGTCATTTGCGCCATGGCTTACTTCGACTCCTTCTCTTTATAAATTTCATACTGCTCTTTTAAGTTCGCCGGCAGCTCTTCGAACATGATGCTGATTAAGTCGGTCACTTTTTGTTTCGGCGTTTCGTCCGCTTTTTTGATCGCTTCCTTGATGTCCTCTTTCGCCTGCTCGATGACGCGGTTTTCTTCCTCTTCGCTCCATAAACCTTTCGCTTCTAAAAACTTGCGGAAGCGGACAAGCGGGTCTTTTTTCGCCCATTCGTTTTCAAGCTCTTTCGAACGATAGCGAGTCGGATCGTCACCGGACATCGTGTGCGGACCGTAACGGAAGCAAAGCGTTTCGATGAGCGTCGGCCCTTCGCCGTTAATGGCGCGTTCGCGGGCTGCTTTCACCGCGGCGTAGACCGCAAGCGGATCCATGCCGTCGACTTGAATGCCCGGAATGCCGGCAGCGACCGCTTTTTGCGCCAATGTTTTGGCGATCGTTTGCTTCTCCACTGGCGTCGAGATGGCAAAGCGGTTGTTTTGCACAACAAAGATGGCCGGTGCCTTAAACGCCCCCGCGAAGTTGATCCCTTCATAAAAGTCGCCTTGCGATGTGCCCCCATCGCCGGTATATGTAATGGCCACCGCCTTTTTGCCCCGCATTTTCAAGCCGAGCGCCACGCCGGCCGCTTGAATGTATTGGGCGCCGATGATGATTTGCGGCGGCAAGACGTTGACGCCTTCAGGAATTTGATTGCCATGAAAGTGGCCGCGCGAGAACAAAAACGCTTGATAAAGCGGAAGCCCGTGCCAAATGATTTGCGGAACGTCGCGATATCCCGGCAAAATGAAATCTTCTTTCTCAAGCGCAAAATGGCTGGCGATTTGGCTCGCTTCTTGCCCGGCGGTCGGCGCGTAAAACCCGAGTCGGCCTTGGCGGTTCAACGAAATGGAGCGCTGGTCGAGGATGCGCGTATACACCATGCGGCGCATCAGCTCTTTCAGCTGCTCATCGCTTAACTCCGGCATCGCCTCTTCGTTGACGATTTCGCCTTCTTCATTCAAAATTTGAAACGTCGGAAACTGCTCGGCTACTTTCTCGAGCTGCTCCGCAAATCGAAACTGGGAGGTTTTCACACCCATGTCATCCACCTCTGCCTTTCATGAGAAATTTTAGAAATGAGAATACATTCACCCATATACTATTAATGTACCCAAAATGAAAGAGAAATAAAAAACGGCCGCCATCCGGCGCCAACGCAAGCAACAAAGGCGCCGAAATCTGTTTCACTATTTTTCAAGATTGAATTAGTACAATACGCATTTGCAAGTTTTAGTTTACACGTTCTTGGATCAACCGTCAACGACTTTGATTTCTCATGTTTTTTCGCTTTATCTTTTGGGTGAAATTGGAATTGGCAATATTCCGCCCACAAACTGTTATATTACATCCCTCACCATCTGTATGAGTCCTGTATTATATTTTCACAAAATACAAAACACACAGTGGCTTGACAAGATAATAAAAACGTTTTCTCGAATTTGTCTTATTGTTTTCCTTATACTCGAATAATATATTCGTGCGGTTGCGTTTTTATTTACGATCGATGCTCATTTTGTTAGACTAAACGATAGACAGCGATGCCAAACGTAGGGAGTGAACGAAGCGAATGATCACGATGAAGGACATCATCAAAGAGGGGCATCCGACATTGCGGAAAATCGCCGAACCCGTTCCGTTGCCGCCTTCAGAGGAAGATAAGCGCATTTTGCAAAGCTTGCTTGACTACGTGAAAATGAGCCAAGACCCGGAGCTGGCAGCGAAATACGGCCTGCGGCCCGGCATTGGCCTTGCCGCCCCGCAAATCAACGTCTCAAAGCGGATGATCGCCGTCCATGTCACCAATGAAAACGGGGCGCTGTACAGCTACGCCTTGTTCAATCCGAAAATCGTCAGCCATTCCGTCCAGCAATGTTACTTGACGACCGGGGAAGGCTGCCTGTCGGTCGACCGCGACGTGCCGGGGTATGTGCCGCGCTATGCCCGCATCACGGTCACTGGGACGACGATCGACGGCGAAGAAGTCACACTGCGCTTAAAAGGGTTGCCGGCCATCGTCTTCCAACATGAAATCGATCATTTAAACGGCATTATGTTCTATGACCGCATCAACCCCGATGACCCGTTTCAAGTGCCGGACGGAGCGATTCCAATCGGGCGCTAAAAAGCCCGCTGTCAATGGCGAGCGGCCTCGCCGAAAAGGCCAAGGCCGCTTTTTATCGGATGAGCTGCAGCTGTTTCAATCCGTACCAAATGCCTTCCTTATCGACCGGCTTCGTAACGAAGTCGGCGACCCTTTTCACTTCCTCATGGGCGTTGCCCATCGCCACCCCGGTTCCGACAAACGACAGCATTTCAATATCATTCAATCCATCGCCGAACGCGTACACATCCTTCTTATCGATCCCGAGCTTTTCGATCATCATGCGGATGCCTTCCGCCTTCGAGCCCCCTGCCGGCAGCACATCCGTCGAGACGTCGTGCCAACGGACGAAGCGAAATTCGGGATAGTTGCGCACATACGGTTCTTCTTCCTCGGCGCGGCAAAACAGAAGCGCTTGGTAAATGTCTTTGTTCTCATAATAAAGAGGGTCGACAGGCGGGTGGGCGAATTTTAGGCTCGCCATGCTGACGTGGATGTGCGGATGGTCGCTGATGCTCGCTCTCATTTTCTCCGCATCCATAAAGACGAGCGGATGGCCGTTTTTGTGGGCTTCCTCCGTCAGCGCCCTGATTTTCTCGCGCCGGAGCGGCTGCTTGTATAGCACATTCCCTTCAAAAACGACGTATTGGCCGTTGAAACTGACGAACGAATCGATGCCAAGCTGTTTGCGCACATGCTCAAACATAAACGGAGCGCGTCCGGTGGCGATGGCGACATAAACGCCCGACTGCTTCAGGCGGCGAACCGCTTCGATCGTTGACAACGGCAGCTGCTTTTGCTCATCAAGAAGCGTGCCGTCGATGTCGAAAAAGACGATTTTTCTGCCCACGTTCACTTCCCCTTGTAAAAAAATTGTTCATTGTTTACCGTACTGAAAAACGCCCGGAATGTCAACCAAGAGGCACGATCTGTTCCATTTTTACCCATGAAAAACAAACCTCCGCCTACATATCATATAGAATAGAACATTTACTTTCACCGCAAAATGAGTACAATAAAAGGTAAGGAGTGATGAAACATGTTGAAAAAGCTGAAAAAAAAGCTGCTTCAACAGTGGAAAGACCTGCTCCGGAAAAAATTGATCGCCTGACCGTTACAACAACAGCCCTTCCATTCGAAGGGCTTCTTTCCCACTTTGGCGAATAAAGCGGGCAACATTCATCAAAGATGATGCATATCGTCGGCACATCTCACGCCTGTTTTTTGCTTTTGGCAACAAAATACATGAAAAGAACGTTACATTCTTATATAATAGATAGAGCAACCATTGTACGATAAGGAGAGATTTCACGATGATTTTCAAAGTGTTTTACCAAGAAAACGCAGACGAGGCGCCCGTGAGAGAAAAAACGAAAACACTCTACATCGAAGCAGAATCAGAGCGGGATGTACGCCGAAAACTCGAAGGCCGTCCGATCAATATTGAGTATATTCAGCCGTTAGAGGGAGCGCATCTAGAATACGAAAAGAAAAGCCCGAACTTTCAAGTATTGGAGATTTCATCATGAAGCTGTTGACAGATCAGCAAGTTGGCGTTTTTGCCCTCGGCGGACTGGGTGAAATTGGAAAAAATACATACGGCGTACAATTCCAAGACGAAATCATTGTCATTGACGCAGGCATTAAGTTTCCGGAAGATGAGCTGCTTGGGATCGACTATGTCATTCCAGACTACTCCTATTTAGTGAAGCACGCGGACAAAGTGAAAGGACTGTTCATCACCCACGGGCACGAAGACCATATCGGCGGCATTCCGTATTTGCTCCGGCAGGTGAACATCCCGATTTACGGCGGCAAATTAGCGCTTGGGCTGATTCGCAATAAGCTTGAGGAACATGGATTGTTGCGCCAAGCGAAACTCATTGAGATTCGCGAAGACGATGTCATCCGCTTCCAAAAAACGGCCGTCACCTTTTTCCGGACGACACACAGCATTCCGGACAGCTACGGTATTGTTGTGAAAACGCCAGTCGGGCAAATCGTTCACACTGGGGATTTTAAATTCGACTTTACGCCGGTCGGCGAGCCGGCCAATTTGACAAAAATGGCCGAAATTGGGAAAGAGGGAGTTCTTTGCCTGCTGTCGGACAGCACGAACAGCGAGATCCCGCATTTTACGATGTCGGAGCGGCGCGTCGGTGAAAGCATTCACGACATTTTCCGCAAGGTGGAAGGACGCATCATTTTCGCCACATTTGCATCCAACATCCACCGTCTCCAACAGGTGACGGAAGCAGCCGTCGCCAACAACCGAAAAATCGCTGTCTTCGGTCGAAGCATGGAAGCGGCGATTGAGATCGGACAAGACCTCGGCTATATCAAATGTCCGAAAGGCACGTTCGTCGACGCGAACGAAATCAACCGCCTGCCGGCCAACCGGGTGACGATTTTATGCACCGGCAGCCAAGGGGAGCCGATGGCCGCCTTGTCGCGCATCGCCAACGGCACGCACCGGCAAATTCAAATCATCCCGGGCGACACGGTCGTCTTTTCCTCATCGCCGATTCCGGGCAACACGGTGAGCGTCAACCGGACAATCAACATGCTGTACCGCGCCGGTGCAGAAGTCATCCATGGCCCGCTCAACGACATCCATACGTCCGGCCACGGTGGGCAGGAAGAACAAAAATTGATGATCCGGCTGATGAAGCCGAAATATTTCATGCCGATCCACGGCGAATACCGCATGCAAAAAATGCACGCCAAGCTCGCCATCGACTGCGGCGTGCCGGAGGAAAACTGCTTTATTATGGACAACGGCGAAGTGCTTGGCATCAGCGACAAAGAAGCGCGCATCGTCGGCAAGATCCCGTCCGGCTCCGTCTACATCGACGGCAGCGGTGTCGGCGACATCGGCAACATCGTCTTGCGCGACCGCCGCATTTTGTCTGAGGAAGGCTCGTGATTGTCGTCGTCAGCATCAACATGAAAGAGTTCAAAATCGCCGCCGGCCCGGACATTATTTCTCGCGGCTTCGTCTATATGCGTGAGTCAGGTGACTTAATCAGCGAAGCGCAAGTGTTGATCTCCAAGCATCTCGAAAAAGTGCTGGAACGGAAAACGAACCAATGGT
Source organism: Geobacillus sp. WSUCF1 (assembly GCF_000422025.1). NCBI lineage: Bacteria > Bacillati > Bacillota > Bacilli > Caryophanales > Anoxybacillaceae > Geobacillus > Geobacillus sp. WSUCF1. Next base: position 7,566 of record NZ_ATCO01000205.1, read on the forward strand.
CGGAGATCAAAAACGAAATTACGGAAACGCTCGCTCCGTTCTTGTACGAGCGGACGAAACGGCGGCCAATGATTTTGCCGATCATCATGGAAATCTAAAGAAAAAAGGGCGTCCTTGCAAAAGGATGCCCTTTTTCCGTCATCATCATGCACAGGCCGCCTGCCAGCCGTCAACCGACCACTTTTTCCTCAAACCGGTCAATGTCGCTGTCAGCGCCGATGACGACCAACACGTCGCCTTTGCGGATGATTTCCGAAGCGAGCGGGGAGACGATGACGCTTGCTCCACGCTTGATGGCGACGATGTTGATGCCATAGCGGGCGCGGATGTCAAGCTCCAAAAGCGAATGGCCGTCAAGCCGCTCGCTTGCCACGATTTCGACAATGCTGTATTTGTCCGACAGCTCCAGATAATCTAGGACGTTGTTGGAAATCAAATTGTGAGCGATCCGCTCGCCCATGTCGCGCTCTGGATGCACGATTTGATCAGCGCCGATTTTTTTCAGCACTTTCTCATGGTAATCGTTCGTTGCCTTGACCGTAATATGGTTGACGCCGAGCTCTTTTAAAATCAGGGTCGTCAAAATGCTCGCCTGGATGTTGTCGCCGATCGCGACAATGACATGGTCGAAGTTGCGGATGCCTAAACTTTTCAGCACGTTTTCATCGGTCGTGTCGCCGACGACGGCGTGCGAAGCGATCGACGCAAATTCGTTTACCCGGTCTTCATCAATATCAATGGCCAATACTTCCATCCCTTGTTCGCTCAGCGTCCGGCAGATGCTGCCGCCAAAGCGCCCGAGGCCGATGACGGCAAACTGTTTCTTTTTCATTGACACTCCTCCATCGTTGATCAAGCATTGTTTCTTCCCCTTATTTTAGCAAAAAAGAAAAAGGAACGAAAACGTTCTTCGTTCCTTTTCCACCATTCCTTTACGCTATGCGATTTCGCCATTTCGCCAAAAACGGGCTGCCAGCGCACACAGTCCGAACGTTCGTCATCAGCGAAGTTTTTCTTCGACTTTTTGGCAAATCTCTTCTGCGGTGAGCCCGCTCGCTTCAATGACCGGACCGGACGTCACGATGTTGTGAATGCCGGCGATATTGGCGTCTAGGCCGGTAATGACGCAGCAGTCGCAGCCTCTTGCGTCTTGCTCCCCTCGGAGCGGCACAACGTCATATCCTCGCTCTTTCAACGCTTCCTGTACATCCGTCAACGATGGCTCAACACCAATTTTCGCCATCACAATCCACCTCCTCACACTCATTAATGTGTGTTGCTAGAGGCGGAACTATACTTCATTCTGCGTTTCCTTTCCATGAAAAATAGTCGATTAAAAACGCGATGGCGCGGTCGATCGCTTCCTCGTTCGGAACCAGTTTTGCATGGTGCAGCCCATATGGCGAATCAACACCGAGCCAAAACATAAATCCAGGAATTTCCGCCAACATATAGCCGAAATCTTCGCCAGTCATCGCTTCTTTGCAACGGATCACATTCACGCCGCCGTGCGCCTTGGCAAACTTCATAAATTCCGCTGTCAGATCCGGATCATTGTACACTTCATGGTACATGGCACCGTAATCGATGGATGTTTCACATTCGTACGCGACTTCAATGCCATGCACGATCGCTTCAATCCGCCGCTTCACCTTCTGCATCGCTGCAGTCGACAGCGTCCGAATCGTTCCTTCGAGCCGGGCGTGCTCCGCAATGACGTTTTGCACCGTCCCGCCGGCAATTTTCCCGATCGTAATGACCGCGCTGTCAAGCGGATCGACGTTGCGGGCGACGATCGACTGCAGCTGCGTCACCAATGCGCAGGCGGCGACGACCATGTCATTCGCTAAATGCGGAAACGCCGCGTGGCCACCTCTTCCCTTCAAATCAATAAACAGCTCCGACGTATTGGCAAACAGCAACCCTTCTTTCGTTGCAATCGTACCGACTGGATATTCCGGCGCAATATGCAAGGCGACGATCATATCCGGCTTCCATTCCCGCATGATGTCGCTTTCTAACATTGGCTTTGCTCCGCCCGGTCCTTCCTCGGCCGGCTGGAACACAAACAGCAAATCATCTTCCAATGGATGATGAGCAAAATGGGTGAGCACGCCAAGAGCGATGCTCATATGCACATCGTGGCCGCACGCGTGCATGTGCCCTTCATGTTTCGACCGATACGGCAAGCCGGTCTCCTCGCGAATCGGCAGCCCGTCCATATCGGCGCGGTAGCCGATCGTTTTGCGCGGCGATGTTCCGTTGACTTTGACGAAAATCCCGGTTTTCCACGTCCGGACTTGAAGCCGCTCTTGCGGCAGGGACTGGATATAGCGAAGCAAATATTGCTGCGTCTTAAACTCCTGAAACCCAAGCTCCGGAATTTGATGCAAGTCGCGGCGAATGGCGACAAATGGGCTGATCGCAGACATCGTCTCTCCTCCATGGGTAAAAAAGCTGTCCTCGTGTGAAGGGACAGCTTTTATGATGATTATAATTGGCGAAGCTCCTGCTTAATCTCCGTTTTCGCCCGCGTTTGCTCGTCGATCTGCTTAATGACGCGCGCCGGCACGCCGGCCACGACCGTATACGGCGGCACGTCTTCGACAACAACGGCGCCGGCAGCCACAACCGCTCCTTTGCCGACCGTGACGCCTTCCAAAATAACGGCATTCGCCCCGACGAGCACATCGTCTTCAATGACGACCGGCTTGGCTGATGGCGGCTCGATCACGCCTGCCAACACCGCGCCGGCGCCGATATGGCAGTTTTTCCCGACCGTCGCCCGGCCGCCGAGCACCGCGTTCATGTCGATCATCGTTCCTTCGCCGACGACGGCGCCGATATTGATGACCGCTCCCATCATAATGACGGCGTTGTCGCCGATTTCGACATGGTCGCGGATGATGGCGCCCGGCTCAATGCGCGCCTTGATGCCTTTCAAATCCAAAAGCGGAATGGCCGAGTTGCGGCGGTCGTTCTCGACGACATAGTCCTCGATTTTGTCTTGATTCGCTTCGATTGCCGCTTGAATGTCTTGCCATTCGCCAAACACGACGCCGACGTTGCCGGTAATAAACGTTTTCGCGCTTGAGCCGAAATCGATGCCTTCGAGATCCCCTTTTATGTATACTTTGACTGGTGTCGATTTTTTGCTGTTTTGAATAAAGGAAATGATTTCATTGGCGTCCATCATCTTCATGGGCGATATCCTCCTTTACACCTGTATTCTTTTTTACTTTAGCAAAACAGAGATCATTGTGACAAGCACAAATTCATCGAGCAAAATGCTGTAAATATCTTCTCGAAGGCTTGTACTTGCGGAAGTTGCCACGCAGCTTCCGAACTGATCAGCCAAAGCCAGCTACTCTTGTTATTGCACACGATTACCTTTCTGCTCATTGTTCAGCCTCTTTTCGGCCTAGCTTCCGGCCGCCATTAGGCCTGTGCAGCTGTTTATTCAGTTGCTTCAGTACTTCCCGTCGAGTGAAAATGCCTGCAAAATAGCCGTCGTCATTTTCCACACACACGAACGGATGGTTGACAATAAGCCCCACTGCCTTCATCAGGCTGTCGTCAAGCCGCAGGCGCGGAATGTTTCGGTTCATCACTTCTTCGACCTTCATCGTCTCGAGACGTTCAAATTCGATGCGCTCCAATCCTAAAATTGCATCCATCATCATCGTCATGCTGATGAGCCCGTGAAGCTTATAAGATGTGTCCAATACCGGAATCGCCGAATAGCCGGTTTTCGTCAGGACGAGCAGCGCATGATCCAAATAATTTCCCGGCTGCACATGCGCCACTTTATCCGCCGGAATCAGAAATGGCTTGACAGTCATTTGCATGAATTCATTGTGTTCCCATGTCATGCCGATGTTCCGCCTTTCTTCTGCATCTTCTCCTCTCCACACTGTTATCATACCATAAAAAAGACTATCGCTTCCTGCGATAGCGATAGTGCACAACAATTTTTATCCTTCCTCTTCCTCTGTCAACAGGCGGTCGTATAAACGCAACAGCTGCCGGTACCGGTGTTCATCGACCTCCTTGTCTCCGTTTTCGATATCCGCCAGCTCGGAGCGGATGAGCTCGAGTGCATATTGCTGGCTGAACAAAACGTCAAGCAATAACGCCGCTTCCTCGCCCGACAGCCTTGTCGGCAGCCGCTTCGTCATCTCCATTCCCCCTTTGCCTCTTCCGCTTCCATATATATTCGCCGGCAAAGGAAAAAAGTCGTGGAAAAAAGCGTCATTTGCGGACAGGCAAAAAGGCCACCCATATGAATGGAATGGCCTTTTTTTCAATAATAGCGCAACGCCAAATAACCAATGGCAAAAATGGCGAGCAAGACAGCGAGTACGTAAGCGAGGAACACCGGGTTGCGCAAATAGGCATGCTCCTCGACCGTTTTCGGGATCGGCCCGTCAAGCTCTCCTTGCCAGCGCTGCTGGCGGCCGAGACGGACCGTATAGATAAATCCAATCACCGCAATCAATACAGAAAGGACAGATAATACGAAAGTCAGCTGTGCCATACGTTTCACCTCATGCTTACTTTGCCGCAATGAGGCGATTTTATGCAGTCAATAATGGGCGTCATGCTCAAACAAATAGCTGTACGACAAGTCAATAAACAAGTAATGGCGCTCATCGATCGGATACGAATACGTCCGGATCGTTTCCCCTGTTTCAATATCCGTGTATAAATCGGACAAAATCCCTCTTCGGCGCGAGCGCATGCGAATAATGTTTTCCAAAAAATATGGGCGCCAGCTCCAGTTTTTCATATAATATTGCGGCTGAAGCTCCCACCGGCCGCCGCGCTTGAACATATTGCCCGACTGCTGGAAGCCGTCCTCATCACAAACATAAATGCGGAAGCAAACATCGTCGAGCTCGCCGGCCAACAGGGAAATGAGCTCGTTAAAATCGGCGGCTTTTTTGTATTTGCCAAGCAGCGCGCTGATCCGCTGCTGAAACTGCTCAGCAATTTGATACAGCGTTTCAAGCTTTTTCTTTTCCTGCTGGATGAAGCGATGGCACTCTTGGCGGAGCAAGTCTTTCAACAAATCGCGCGGCACAACCTCAGGCGCCGGCTTGGCCAAATAATACCCTTGATAATAGCGGCCGCCATGCCGCCAAGCATACTGAAGCTGAAATGACGTTTCGATGTCCTCATACAGGAGCGTCGCTCCGATTTTGCGCGCCAACAGCGAAATCGAGTGAACGATTTCCTGGTATGCTTGATGAACGGACGTTTTCCGCAATTCACGCAAATCGATTTTTAAAATGTCAGGCGACAAGACGCCGATTCGCTCAAGATGAATGCTATGTTCGGCGATGTTGTCGACCGCCACTTTAACGCCGTATGTACGAAGATACGTCAATAAATGGCTGAGCTGATCGACGTCTCCCTTGAAATGCTGCTCGTTGATTTCCAAAACGATGCGGCTTAGCGCCAACCCTTTCGCTTCGTAGGTGAGAAGCAGCTGCAAAAACGACTCGCCGCGGTCAAGCATCAGCAAGTTGGCATCACGGTTTAAAAAAATGAGCAACGTTTGATCATCAAGCGACAGAAAATAGTCGAGCGCCTTTTTCGTAACCACATCATCCACTTCGATGCGAAATTCTTCTGGAATGGTTTCATCGTGAAAAAACGGCCCAAGGCTGACCGGCCCTGTTTCCGTTTGAAACCGACCGAGCACTTCATAGCCGACGACCCCATGCTCATCGGCGCTGAAAATCGGTTGATAGTGCGGAATCACTTGCGGCAAGTTGGCCATAACGTCTAATGCATCCATCGTGCCCACCTCATTCCCATCGACCATCTTTGCCTTTATTATAGCATAATTGCCCAATCGTTCCTGACGTAAAAAAAAGCGGCTCCCCTGACAGCAGGGAATCCGCTTGTGACAAAAGCCGTTACGTGCAATGAGCCGGTTGCCCGCGATAAATGAAGAAATACCGCCTGCAATCCCTTTTGGGTGAGGACCATCTTTCTTTACGGCAAATTTGAGTGAACTACCCACACCTACGCTTCGCTTAGAGATGGGGG
>NZ_ATCO01000206.1:0-4002 GCF_000422025.1 Geobacillus sp. WSUCF1
GTTGTTGATTTCATTCTCGCTCAGCGTAATGCCAAGGTCGTTGGCGATTTTTTCAATAAGGGCGCGCAAATCAGCGTCCGTCTGCGGTGGGTTGTTGGCGATTTCTTGTTTGATTTTCGCCAGCAGGGCGACCGCTTTGTCCGCGCCGATCGAATCGGCGAGCTTCGCCGTCTGCACCATTTCCTCGTTCGCCACTTTTTTGACATCATCAGGGATGGCTTGGTCCGAGGAAATTTCATACGCCTTCATCAGCCCCGTCAGCGCTGCGGTGCCGGAAACCGGGAACGGAGCGGTGATGTAAATATCGGCATCTTTCACCCCTGCGGTGATCAAGGCGTTTGTATACATCTCTTTCGTCACCCATGTGATGTTGTGCGTTTCGACATGAAGCCCCGAGCCGGGCTCTTTTATCGTGATCATCGACGACGAGATGGCGCGCGTGCCGATTTGCGCTTTCGGAATGAGTCCGTCCAAATATTTATGCTCCTCAACGTTTGAGACGGTGATCGTTTGCGCCCCGTCCGGCGCCTTCATTTCGTCGAGCACTTTTTGCTTTTGTTCATTCGTTAAGTTTTCCCCGAGCGTCACAATGACATCGCCCGGCGCGGCATCGGCCGCTGCGATGCCCGGAGATGCCAAGAGCACCGCCCAAAGCAGCGATGAAGCGATCGTTCGTTTCACATAGCTCGCCTCCTGTTTACGAAAATGCATTATCATTATACCGTACGCTCGCCTGCTTGGCTATCGGAAAAACGCGACGCGGTCAGGCGGCGTGCGAATTTGAAAAGACATTTTTTCTTTTGTTTCACTTGGCCATCATGGTATGATAAAAGCAGTTTCGATGTCGAAAAGGAGCTGGATGCTTGTGGCGAAAAAAGGATATATTCTCATGGAAAACGGCGGGAAAATCGAGTTTGAACTGTTCCCAAACGAGGCGCCGGCGACGGTGGCCAATTTTGAGAAGCTCGCAAACGAAGGCTTTTATAACGGGTTGACGTTCCACCGCGTCATCCCTGGATTTGTCAGCCAAGGAGGATGTCCACGCGGCAATGGAACGGGCGATGCCGGCTATACGATCCCGTGCGAGACGGACAACAATCCACACCGACATGTCACCGGCGCGATGTCAATGGCGCACCGCGGCCGCGACACCGGCAGCTGCCAGTTCTTTATCGTCCACGAGCCGCAGCCGCACTTGGATGGGGTGCACACCGTCTTTGGCCAAGTGACATCGGGCATGGACGTCGTGAAGACGATGAAAAACGGCGACGTGATGAAGGAAGTGAAAGTATTTGACGAACCGTAAACAGCGCATGAGCGAGGATGATCGGACTGTTCGAAACAACTGGCGCTTGTTTTTCTTTTTGCTTGCGGCCAGCCTGTTGTGGGGAGCGGCGTATTGGATTTGGGTTGCGGAATGATGATGCAGGGCGTTTCGTGTGGTATAATGAACATAACGATATCGTGATGCATCCTTCGGGGCAGGGTGAAATTCCCGACCGGCGGTGATGGGGCTTTCCGCCCCTCAGCCCGCGAGCCGAAAGGCAGGATCCGGTGCGATTCCGGAGCCGACAGTATAGTCTGGATGGGAGAAGGATGCCAATATGCGCACGGCTGTTTTCGGCCGGTTCAGACCGCGTGGGCAGCGTCTGTCGGCCGACTAGGCATGGTAGTATCTTTTGTTTCCGACCGGCCGGTATAGCCTGCTTGGCGAACATGTGTTTGTTTGCGCATCATTGGTCATTCTCTCATCGATGAGCCCCCGGGGACATCCCGGGGGTTTCATTTTTATTGAAGGAGGGAGTGCGGTGCATAACGATGAACATTATATGCGGCTCGCTCTCGATGTGGCCAAAGCTGGAGTCGGGCAAACGTCTCCCAATCCTGCCGTTGGCGCGGTCGTTGTCAACGGTGGGACGGTTGTTGGGCTTGGCGCCCATTTGAAAGCGGGTGAGCCGCACGCGGAAGTCTATGCGATCCGCATGGCTGGCGAGAAGGCGCGCGGTGCGACGGTGTACGTGACGCTTGAGCCGTGCAGCCATTATGGAAAAACGCCGCCATGTGCCGATTTGCTCATCCAGGCGGGCGTCCGTCGCGTCGTCGTTGCCACGACCGACCCGAATCCGCTTGTCGCGGGAAAAGGGATTGCCAAGCTGCGCCAAGCGGGCATTGACGTTGATGTTGGCGTATTAAAAGACGAAGCGGACGAATTGAATCGGATGTTTTTCCACTATATCGCCGCAAAAACGCCGTTTGTCACGTTGAAGTTCGCATGCAGCCTCGATGGCAAAATCGCGACGGCGACGGGGGAAAGCAAATGGATTACATCAAGCGCGGCGCGTGAGGATGTCCATCGCCTTCGTGCGCAGCATGACGCCATTTTGGTCGGTGTCAACACCGTTTTGACCGACAACCCGAAGCTTACCGTCCGCTTTGGGGAAAAGCGGAAAAATCCGCTCCGCATCATTTTGGATACAAAATTGCGTACACCGCTTGACGCCCATGTCGTCGCTGACAAGGAAGCAGAAACGTGGATCATCACCGGCGGCGTCAGTCGGGAACAAGCGGCGGCGTATGAGCGCCTTGGGGTGCGCGTATTTTCAATGCCGACGGCCCAGATCGATGTCCGCGATGTGCTCCGTCTGCTTGGGGAGCAGGGAGTCATGTCGCTGTTTGTCGAAGGCGGCTCGCGCGTTCATGACAGCTTCCTCCGCGCGGGAGCAGTCAATGAGGTCATCGCCTATATCGCTCCGAAGCTGATCGGCGGCCGCGGGGCGCCGACGCCGGTCGGCGGCCTTGGCTTCGCCCGGCTTGCTGAAGCGGTGGAGCTTGACATCCGCCGCATCGAGACGATCGGCCCGGACATCAAAATCGTCGCCGCGCCGAAACGGAAGGAGGAATCGTTGTGTTCACTGGCATTATTGAAGAGATCGGCACGATCGAACAAATGAAGCAAACCGGCGACGCCATCGTGATGACGATTGGCGCCAAGCGGGTGCTCGAAGATGTGCGGCTTGGCGACAGCATCGCCGTCAACGGCGTCTGCTTGACCGTCACATCGTTCACCGAACGGCAGTTTACGGTCGATGTCATGCCGGAGACGGTGAAAGCGACGGCGCTAAAAACATTAAAGCCGGGATCGAAGGTGAATTTGGAGCGGGCAATGGCGGCTGGGGGACGGTTTGGCGGCCATTTCGTCACCGGGCATGTGGACGGCGTCGGGCGCATCATCCGGCAGTGGCCGAAAGCGAACGCCGTCTACTATGAAATCGAAGTGCCGGCCTCGCTGCGCGCCTATATGATTGAGAAAGGATCGGTCGCTGTCGATGGGACGAGCTTGACGATTTTCGGTCTGAGCGAGCGCACGTTCATCGTTTCACTCATTCCGCATACGCGTGAGGCGACGATTTTAGGCGAAAAGCGGCCGGGCGATCTCGTCAATATCGAGTGCGACATGATCGGCAAGTACGTCGCCGCTTTCCTCGACGCGAAAGCGACGCCGACCTCCAAATTGACGGTCGAATTTTTGGAGCAGCACGGCTATAAATAGTGGAAAAGGGGGGCAAGCTTGATGTTTGACACGATTGAAGCAGCGCTTTCGGCGCTGAAAAACGGAGAAGTGATCATCGTTTGCGATGACGAAGACCGCGAAAATGAAGGCGATTTTGTCGTGCTGGCCGAAAAAGCTACGCCGGATGTCATTAACTTTATGATCACTCATGGCCGCGGGCTCGTCTGCGTGCCGATTACGGAGGAATTGGCGGAGCGGCTCGAGCTTGAGCCGATGGTCACTCATAACACGGACGCGCATGGCACAGCGTTTACGGTGAGTGTCGACTACAAAACGACAACGACGGGAATCAGCGCCTACGAGCGGGCGGCGACGATTCAGGCGCTGCTTGATCCGAATGTGAAAGCGAGCGATTTTAAACGTCCTGGCCACGTTTTTCCGTTGATTGCGAAAAAGGGGGGCGTCTTGCGGCGCGCCGGCCATACGGAAGC
>NZ_ATCO01000207.1:0-221 GCF_000422025.1 Geobacillus sp. WSUCF1
TTAATTTTGTTCATTTTTTTGCATGAATGGCTAGCGCTCTACTCTCATTATGGTAAACTGAAAATAAAAGAGCAATAGATAGGGCATGCTTTTATTATTATAAATCGACAACTTTTTTCCTTCAAACAAATTTTGCTGGCGCCCATGCGCACCGCTTGGCAGCGCTGTTGGAGGTTGGCAAATGGCTGAGGCAAAACAGTGGGACGTGAAGCAATTAGATC
>NZ_ATCO01000208.1:0-222 GCF_000422025.1 Geobacillus sp. WSUCF1
TTAATTTTGTTCATTTTTTTTGCATGAATGGCTAGCGCTCTACTCTCATTATGGTAAACTGAAAATAAAAGAGCAATAGATAGGGCATGCTTTTATTATTATAAATCGACAACTTTTTTTCCTTCAAACAAATTTTGCTGGCGCCCATGCGCACCGCTTGGCAGCGCTGTTGGAGGTTGGCAAATGGCTGAGGCAAAACAGTGGACGTGAAGCAATTAGATC
>NZ_ATCO01000209.1:0-1907 GCF_000422025.1 Geobacillus sp. WSUCF1
GTGTTTCCCCTCCGCTATCATCACTAGACAATCAACAGACAAGTCATATTATAATTAAATTTATTTATTTGTCAATAGGTCCTTGTTTTTGATTAGTGCTGTCATTTCAACGTGCTATCATAATATAACACGTTGGGAGTGGTTTGTCAACTCGACTTCCTGTGTTTGTTTTTCAACAAAACAACGACGACTATTTTTACATAAATGAAAAGCCCCCTGCTGCTTGTCTTTGCAGGGAGCGATCAAATTTATTTATGACGCATTTGCGGGAAAAGCAACACGTCGCGGATCGACGGCGAGTTCGTCAGCAGCATGACCAGACGGTCGACGCCGATGCCAAGCCCGCCTGTTGGCGGCATGCCGTACTCGAGCGCTTCAAGGAAGTCTTCGTCCATTTCATGTGCTTCATCGTTTCCTTGTTCACGCTCTTTCAGCTGCGCCTCAAAGCGTTGGCGCTGATCGATCGGATCATTCAATTCGGTAAAGGCGTTGGCATGTTCACGCCCGACGATAAACAGCTCAAATCGGTCGGTAAAACGCGGGTCGTCCGGATTTTTCTTGGCCAACGGTGAAATTTCAACCGGATGGCCATAAATGAACGTCGGCTGAATGAGGTGAGACTCGACTTTTTGTTCAAAAAATTCGTTGACAATATGGCCAAACGTCATATGTGGAGCAACTTCCACTCCATGTTCTTTCGCCAGCTCCCGCGCCTCTTCGTCGCTCATCTGCCGCCAGAAGTCGACGCCAACATATTCCTTGATCGCATCGACCATATGCAGGCGCCGCCACTCGGGCGTTAAGTCGACGACATGCTCGCCGTATTGAATTTTCGTCGTTCCAAGCACTTCAGTGGCAATGTGGGCGATCAAGTTTTCCGTTAGTTCCATGATGTCACGGAAATCGGCGTACGCCTCGTACAATTCGAGCATCGTAAACTCCGGATTATGGCGGGTGGAAATGCCTTCGTTCCGGAAAACGCGGCCGATTTCATACACTTTTTCCAAACCACCGACGATGAGCCGTTTTAAATGGAGCTCGATGGCGATTCGCATATAAAGGGGCATATCCAATGCGTTATGATGCGTAATGAACGGGCGCGCCGCAGCGCCGCCAGCAACGGCGTGCATCATCGGCGTTTCAACTTCCAAATAGCCACGGCTGTCGAGATACCGCCGCATCGATTGGATGATGAAACTGCGGGTGATGAACGTCTTTTTGCTCTCCGGATTCATAATTAAATCGAGATAACGCTGGCGATAGCGTTGCTCTATGTCTTTCAAACCATGGTATTTTTCCGGCAGCGGACGCAGCGCTTTCGTCAAAAATTCGTACGACGACACTTTGATGGAAAGTTCACCAACTTTTGTTTTAAACATTGTGCCGCGCACGCCGACGATATCGCCAAGGTCAGAGATTTTAAACAGTTCGTACTGCTGTTCGCCAACATCGTCTTGACGGACGTAAATTTGAATCTGCCCGGTGACATCCTGGATATGGGCGAACCCGGCTTTTCCTTTGCCGCGCTTTGTCATGATGCGGCCGGCGACGGCGACTTCAATTTGCTTTTCTTCAAGTTCCTCTTTCGACAAATCGCCGTACAGTTCGAACAGTTCTTGCGCTTTATGAGTGCGCTCGAACCGTTTGCCAAACGGGTCGACACCCAATTCCTCAATTTTTTTCAGCTTTTCCCTGCGGACGCGCAGTTGGTCGTTCAATTCTTCATGACTCATACCTCATTCACTCCATTTAGCGATTTTTTACGAAAAATACTGCCAGCGCTCGCTGGCAGTCCTCCGCTGCATGAACGTCATCTCCGTTGTGTGAACTACCCACACCTACGCTTCGCTTAGAGGTGGAGGCTTCAAGCGACTTGTGCGTGTTCGCCGAACGGTAAGCCACACACA
>NZ_ATCO01000210.1:0-15334 GCF_000422025.1 Geobacillus sp. WSUCF1
TCAAAACTTACATGATCCATCCTCTTTATGTAGGACTTTGATAGAATGGATCATGTAAGTTTTGATATTTTTTTTTTAGTGCAAGTCTAGCCAGATGGTTTTCTTCGTGTAATAAGAACATCTCTTCATCATATATTTTGCCTAACCTTAGAAGAGCCTCCCTTCCAAATATTACAAAACTACCATGAGCAGCATAAATTTTCCTTTTTCTTATTCCTAATGCTCGATCAATGAAAAGAGATACTTCTCTATACACCTTATTAATAATAATACCTATAAAAGCTATCAATCTTATATTTTTTACATAAGAATAATATTTAAGCCACTCCACCAACTCGATTTTTGAATAGTAGTATGGATTTTGATCCTTTCCTGTTAAAGTCTTAATGGTAGGAGCTAAAATACAATTCTCTAATCCCTCAAGTTCTTCCATCGAAAACTTTTCTATTTCTATATCTGGATTGCTAACTATTAAAAATCTAAATTCATAATTTGCTAATGCATATTCAATGCCACGATTATTACCAAATCCATAACCCTTATTAGCTACTTGAATAAAATCACAATCATTTTCTCTAGCGATTTGATAAAAAACATTATTGCTATCATTGTCATAAAAACTATTTACTACAATAATTTTATACGTTTCTTTAACTTGTCTCTTAGTTGACTCTATAAAATTTATCAGATCTTGAGTATTCCTGTACGTCAATACTACAAACACAAGATCAACTTTTTTTCTTTGCAAAATTTCATCCCCTTAAAATTAATAAGTAATTAAATAAGTGTATTGATTAACCAACTAAATGAATAAATAGCATCTTTTTTTCAGGTAACCACCACTCCAACAATCTCAAAAAAGAGATACTCTCTATGAATAAGCGTGTCATACTCTTAAATTATTGCGAAAAATTTTCCAAAGAAAAGGTTATAGCCACAACAGTAGCGGTCTGTTATCGCAATACATCATGAAAATCTGATGTTCAAATGCTCCTTCAATTCCTCATTCTTACGGTGACGCACAAAGCAAAGAAGTTTCTTAATAATGAAACGCTTATTTATCCTCATCATATCCCAGATGCAATCGAAACCCTCTTTGTTCTATTCAGTTTCACGCAACCCATTCTCCGAATAAGGGGTAGGAGTTTGCCCATGAATGTCGTAAAACTCGTCGTGCTTCGACATGAGAACCCGTTTTGGGAAGTCATTACCGACAAACATTACAATCTTATAAGAAAATCAATCACACCTATTCCATTATTAAATAAATAGATCATTTTTATCGAAATAGTCAAGTAGCTTACATAGTTTTTTCATCGGCTTTACATATAATTATTTCATCGTTAGTCTCCTAACTTAGAGCAACTATTTATTGATTTGCAGAACCAACGGAACCTATTGATACAAACTTGTTATTCGCAACCCCCAACAATCTCTCTTTAACCTCTTCTTTATCCATCTCTTCAAACTCTTCCATAAAGTCGTGAAGAATTTTTTCGTCCACCGCTGTTGCTTTCCCAATAAATATTTTTGGAAACACCTGCTCTGGATGAACTTCGTTTTCGTTAAGCAGTTCTTCAAACAGCTTTTCGCCAGGACGGATGCCTGTAAATTCGATGCCGATTTCTTCGACGGTATATCCGGATAGTTTAATCAAGTTTTTCGCGAGATCCACGATTTTCACAGATTCGCCCATGTCAAGGACGAAGATTTCACCGCCTTTGGCGAGCGCGCCGGCTTGGATGACGAGCCGGGATGCTTCCGGAATCGTCATAAAGTAGCGCGTCATATCCGGATGGGTGACGGTGACCGGACCGCCGGCTTGGATCTGTTTTTTAAATAACGGAATGACGCTGCCGCGGCTGCCGAGGACGTTTCCAAATCGGACAGCAACAAATTTTGTCTTGCTCTGCTTGTCTAATTGTTGAATAATCATTTCCGCAAAGCGTTTTGTCGCACCCATCACATTGGTTGGGTTAACTGCTTTGTCCGTCGAAATTAATACAAAAGTTTGGACACCAAATGTATCGGCCGCTTCAGCGACGTTTTTCGTGCCGAAAATGTTGTTTTTGACCGCTTCTTTCGGGTTGTATTCCATTAACGGAACGTGTTTGTGCGCCGCTGCGTGGTAGACGACATGTGGCTTATGTTCTTCCATCACTTCAAACATGCGCTCGCGGTCTTGAATGTCGGCGATCACAGGGACAATGTCGATTTGGTCTTTATATTGATTGCGCAGTTCCATATCAATTTGATAAATGCTGTTTTCTCCGTGACCGAGCAGAACGATTTTTTTCGGGTTAAATCGGCATACTTGTCGGCAAATTTCGGAACCGATCGAACCGCCAGCGCCTGTGACTAAAATGACTTTGTTTTCGATGTAGCTGGAGATGCTTTCGATATCCAGTTCGACCGGTTCGCGGCCAAGCAAGTCTTCCACTTGGACATCTCGGAATTGGCTGACAGATACTTTCCCTGTCACGATATCTTCAAGTTTTGGGACGATTTGCGTTTTCGCGTTTGTTTTCGCGCATTGTTCAAAAATGCGGTTCAACTGCTTTTTTGTGAGAGATGGAATCGCGATAATAATGTGCTCAATGCGCAACGCGCGAACGACATCTTCAATGTCTTTTGTCGTTCCGACAACCGGAATGTTGAAAAACTGCAGTTTTTGCTTGTTCAGATCATCGTCAATAAAGGCAATCGGTCTCAGCTCCGCATCCGGATTGTTCACTAACTGCCGCGCGACCATCATTCCTGCGGCACCCGCGCCGATAATCAGCGTCCGCCGTTTATTCGCGTTTGGTGTTATGTAACGGTCGCGGAACACTCTCCAGACAAAGCGCGAGCCGCCGATGAGAATTACATGAATCATCCATGTAATCATTAACGCGCGGACGTAAATATCTTGAAAGACAGCAAACTGCACGATCGCCGTTGTGATAATCGAAAAGGTGACCGCCTTGATAATCGCCGTTAGTTCTCCAATGCTTGCGTACTCCCACGCTTTATGGTACAAGCGGTATGTAAATGCAAAGAAATGATGGATAACAAGCAGCGTCAGCGCCGATAACAGAACCGATTTGTATTTCCAGATTTGTATCCCCGGATAAAGCGTAAACAAGCTGACGTAAATCGCCATTAGCACGATTAATGAATCCAATATTATTAAAAACGTCAATCGTTTTCGATATGCCAACGCACTGCGTCTCCCTTCGTATAATAGATAACGAGCATGTTCGCCATGGCTCGTTATGATGCATTCGTATTTTGTTTTGTTTCCGCAATAATTTTCTCCATAAATGCGAGTAAATCGTCCCTTAACTCCTCATTCTGCAACGCAAACTCAATCGTCGTTTGGATAAATCCAAGCTTTTCACCGACGTCATAGCGCTTGCCTTCGAATTCGTAGGCGAAGACACGTTGAATTTCGTTCAGTTTTTGGATCGCGTCGGTGAGTTGGATTTCGCCGCCGGCGCCGGCTTCTTGTTTTTCAAGGAATAGAAAGATTTCCGGTGTAAGTATGTATCTTCCCATAATTGCTAAGTTGGATGGCGCGGTGCCTGGCGCTGGTTTTTCGACGAATTGGCGGACTTGGTAACGGCGTCCGTGTTGTTCAATTGGATCGATGATGCCGTAACGGTGCGTTTCGTTATCAGGCACTCTTTTGACACCAATAACGGAACTGAGAGTTTGTTCATATTGGTCAATTAATTGTTTTAAGCATGGTGTTTCCGCTTGGACGATGTCGTCACCAAGCAGAACGGCAAACGGTTCGTCGCCGATAAAGTTGCGTGCGCACCAAACGGCGTGGCCAAGTCCTTTCGGTTCTTTTTGGCGGATGTAATGAATGTCGACTTTCGACGGTTCTTTCACTTTCTCGAGCAGGTCGTATTTGCCTTTTTCCATGAGGTTTTGCTCGAGTTCGAAGGCGATGTCGAAATGGTCCTCGATCGCGCGTTTTCCTTTCCCCGTGACGATGATAATATCTTCGATGCCGGATGCGATCGCTTCTTCGACGATATATTGAATCGTTGGCTTGTCAACAATCGGCAGCATTTCTTTCGGCATCGCTTTCGTTGCCGGCAAAAATCTTGTGCCGAGCCCCGCTGCTGGGATGATTGCTTTGCGTACTTTTTTCATGTAGTACGTAACCCCCTATGTATAGTCGGCCCCTATGCCCCCGCGCATCGGTGCAACCGTAGCTGCACCGATGCGCCGATGCATATGGGCATAAAAAACAGCCCCTTTTCGGGACTTAGTTTGGCATTTTTGATTTCAGATTCAAGATTTCTTTTTCATGATCGATCAGTTTGTCAAACATCACATCGGATCGGCGCTGCAAGTACGAGACGGTGACATCGACGGATTTTCTGATGCTCGTGACATCGTTTAAAATGAGGGCTTGATTGTGTTTGGAAATGCGCAACTCTTCGAGGATTCGTTCTTGCGTCTGCTTCATGCCGGCCATCTCGTGTTCTAGTGTTTGTTGGCCTTGTTGCAGCTGGGTGATGTCTTTTTGGATTTGAGAAACCGTCGTTTCCAATGTCCGTTGGCCTTGTTGCAGATGAATGACCTCACGCTGCAATGCATTCTGGCCTTCTTGCAACTGGACAATGTCTTTTTGAATTTGAGAGACCGTCGTTTCCAATGTCCGTTGGCCTTCTTGGAGCTGGACGATCTCACGCTGCAATGCATTCTGGCCTTCTTGGAGCTGGGCAACGTCCTTTTGAATTTGGGAAACCGTGGTTTCTAATGTCTGTTGGCCTTGTTGCAGCTGGGTGACATCCTTCTGAAGTTGTGATACGTCTTGCTGCAGCTGCGATACGTCTTGACGAATGTGTCCGACTGTGCCTTCCAACCGTTCGAGCCTGTCGTGGACTGGTTTCAGTTCTTCTTGCAAGACGGAACGAAGCAATTCTTTCAGCTCTTGGCTCATGGCTTCACCTCCTTGACGCCATTATAGCATGGCGCGGCAGGGAAACGTTACAACGTGTATTCTCCTTGTCCGGAGTCATTCAGTGGAATGCGTTGATGAGGAACTTCATGCCCCAAAATGACAAGGCTTGGATCATCCCAGTCCGCATACGGCGGCTTCTTCACAGGTTTGCCCACCGGTTGCCGAAACAAAGCTGGATCTGGCGAGTTTTTCGATAAATGGTCATCCTGGTAGGCCGTGTATACACATATTTTTGAAAAAGGCGGAAGATCCAAAAGCCCTCGTAACATATAGGCATGAAGCATGCCTCCTTCAAACTGCTGTTTCGCCTTTTCCCAACTCTTCACTCTTACTGTTTTTTTACATTCAAAAATGTGCAGTTCCCAACATTGCTTCTCTCTTCTGACAAAGACGATGCCATCGGGTGTGTTTTTGGTTCGAAGATAAGGGAATCCGTTGTTAGGCTTGATCGAAAACACTACGGCTTCGTTGGAACAGTGGAGCGTTACTTGTGCTTCTCCCGATTTTTCCTGCTCGATCACATATAACGTTCCGCCTGTTTCCCCCGTTTTCTCATAAAAGCTTCGCTCAAGGTATTCGAGGTTATTCATCCTCTCCATCCTCTTCCCCGATCTGGAATGCATACGTCTCTTCATTCAACTGCCAAATGACTTCATTGAACGTTTCCGCCGGAAAGCCGTTTTCGGTCGGAATGAGCGGCGTGATGATCGTGTCTTGGCCTTGCATGCGGAACTGGTACGCCCTCACCTTTTTCGGATCAATCGCGTCCTCATCGACATAGCCATACGTTTTCATCAACTGTTCTCTCTTTGGATGCTGGTGAAGTTTGATCAAATTGTTCACCTGTTGGAACAAAATGTCGCTATGAGTGGTCAGCCATACCGGCATGCCCCGGTTGGCCAACTTGACAAGCGCTGTCGCTAATATGCGCTGGACGCGTGGATGCAGATGCGCTTCTGCCTCTTCAAAAAAGAGTGAACGGTACGTTGCTTTTGATTTTAAAAACAAAATGAGCGGCGACAGTTCAGTTACAAGCGACGATGTGACGTATAACGGCAAGCGCTCTTGTTTGCCTTGTGGGCAATAGTAGAACGATGGAATCGGTCCTTTTTCTTGGTCCATGGTTCCGTTGGCAATCTCGGTTTCAATAAATCGTCCGATGTCCGCATATTTCGACTGTCCGCTTTCCTCCAAACGCAACAACGCTTGCAAGAATCGATAGACAGGCAACGTGAAGTCAAGGGATGGTTCCTCATGTTCTTCGTTGATCATCCGTTCCATCATCTCTTGCACCAGCGCCTTGTAAGACAACATGAACCCTGTTCTCGAAGCGGGCAAATACAGCGCTTCGCCAATGGCCCGCCCTTGGATGCCGCCTTGTCTGGATGGCGGGTAAAACGGCGATGTAAGTCCATCCATCAGCAAATTCCACGTAATGTATTGAGCCATGCGATACCGCTCTGTCGCTTGTCCCTTGCTTCGATCCGTATACGGGATGCGAATATAGTGTTTCCCCGTCGAAAAACGAGCGCCTTGGAGCGAATCTTTCTTTTCAAAGATGATTCGCAACGGTTCAGAACGGCGGTACCGCTCGATGCTTAACGAACCGATCGGGATTTTGCGCCGAAAAATCGTTCGAACCAACTCGCTTTTTTTGTTTCTGAGAACATCATTAAACCATTGGACAAACAGCTGCGCTTCACGGTCTTGGATGAGGCAGTCATCGCCGATAGACGATTCAAGAAAGCGATCGATTTCCTTGTACGTGGACGTGTTCGGAGGGTCTTTTGGAAACAGCTTGCGCCCCTCGGACAACACCCCCCAAAGAAGCGACATCAAATAGCTTTTGCCGCTGTTGTTGTCGCCGACAAACAACATCAACGGGGCAATATCGATTTCCCCCTGTTTGATCTTTCCAAATCGCTCAACCTTTAACGCCCAAGTTTGTTCCATGCGCGTATCGCCTCTCTTTACAAATTACAAATCTTCTATCTTTCTACTATTATAAACGATACGCTTGATTCATAATCACGGATTGAGCCAAAACGATTGAAAAATCGGGCATCTAACCCGCCCTCACGCCACACCCTCGACGACGGGCGTCTAAGGTGCCAGGACCGTCATCGTCCCCACCCACGGCATGGCCGAGTGCCTCCATTGATAACGGTAAGGAGACATCACCGGAAAAAGCGCAAAGCAAGAAAACGGCCTGTCTTTAAGACAAAGAAGCCGCTGCTAGGAATCTCTCGCCGCGCAAGCCAAACTGTCTTAAAGAAAGAGCCGCCGCTATTGGATGTCGGTCGACATCACCCTGAATCGTTCTACAAGAAACAAGCCATGTTTCGACAACGAACGGGCAAAAGAAAAGAAGTATTTCTAAATTATTTTATATCATACTGCCAACTATTTCTAAAAGAGGCCAAGGAACTTTTTCTTTTTCACCCGCTGTGGTTCGTCGCGGAACACGGCTTGGCCGCGAACGAGCAGCTCGGCGTTCTCTTGGAAGTAGTACACCATGTCTGTCCCGTATTCTTTCCGGATCACCTCGTACGCCTCGCGGAGGCGAAACGGCCGCGTTTTCGTGTTGTGGGCGTCCGAGGCGATGAAATGGGCCAAGTTCGCCTCCATCAGCTGAAACGAGAACGCCTTGATTTTCTTGCCGAAATGGCCTGTAACGCTCGATGCCGTCAGCTGGGCCAAGGCACCGCGTTTGACGAGCTGGTACAGCCGCTCTGGATATTCGATGATTTCAACGTTTCGCTCCGGATGGGCGATGATCGGGATAAACCCTTTTACTTGCGCATCAAAGAGGAGCTGCTCCGCATACTTTGGTACATGATCGGGCGGAAATTCGATCAAAATGTATGGCGTATCGGCAAGCGTCATCACCTCGCCGCGAGCCAGGCCGTCAAGCAAGTCGCCGTGGATGCGCACTTCCTGGCCAGGAAGGACGGTGAGGTCGATGCCGCGCCGTTTCAATTCGTCGTTCAACTCAGCCGCCAAGGAAAGGACGGCTGGTCTTCGGTTTTCATACGTCCCATTTTGATGATGGGGAGTGGCGATGATCGTCGTGATTCCTTCCTTGGCTGCAGCCTGCGCCATGACGATGGCGTTCTCCATCGCCGCCGCTCCGTCGTCAACGCCAGGCAAAATATGGCTGTGAATGTCGATCATCGTCCACTCCTCCTTTTTTCACTCTATTAAACATCTATTATGGTAACATAGGAAAAACAGGCTATCAATGGGTGAGGTTTGTCGAACATTGTCGAAATGGAAGGCAAATTCCACCGATTAGGGGGCAAGCTGGAACGCCCGCCAATGCGGCTGTCAGTTGTCTTCTTTTCGAAAACGGTCTATAATCGAAATGGTATGCACGAAAATTTCTGAATGGAAAAGGAAGAGTGCCCATGAGAGCAGAACGTCGAAAAAAGAAGAAAACATGGCTCCGCTGGGTGACGGGATTGCTCGTCGTGTTATTCGCTGGAGCAGGAATATTCGCCTATTCCATTTATCATCATGTGAAACAGACGGCGAACCAAATGCACGAGAACGTCAACTGGAAGTCGGAGAAGCGGAAAGAAAACGTTTCGTTTGAACGGAAGACGCCGATTTCCATTTTGTTGATCGGCGTTGATGAACGCAAAGGGGATCGCGGGCGCGCGGATACGCTGATTGTGATGACGGTGAATCCGAACAAGCAGTCGATTGACATGGTGAGCGTGCCGCGCGACACAAGGACCGAAATCGTTGGAAAAGGGACGGAAGATAAAATCAACCACTCGTACGCCTTTGGCGGCGTGGAGATGACAATGGCGACGGTCGAGCATTTCTTGGACATCCCGATTGACTATTACATTAAAGTCAACATGGAAAGCTTCCGCGACATTGTCGATGCCGTCGGCGGTGTGACGGTGAACAACCCGTTCGCGTTTACGTATGAAGGAACGCATTTCCCCAAAGGTGAGATTACATTGAACGGGGACGAAGCGCTGAAATACTCTCGCATGCGGAAAGAGGACCCGCGCGGCGATTTCGGGCGCCAGGATCGGCAAAAGCAGATCATTCAAGCGATTATTGAGAAAGGCGCCAGCTTCTCGTCGCTTGCCAATTACAGCGATGTGCTCGCAGCGATCGGGAAAAACGTGAAAACGAACTTGACGTTTGAGGAAATGAAAGAAATTCAAGCGAATTACAAAGACGCCCGCAAGCACATTAAGCAGCTGCATATTACGGGACAAGGGACGAAAATCAACGGCATTTATTACTTGCTTGTGCCGGAGAGCGAACGGCTGGCGATTTCGAATGAGTTGAAAGAACATCTCGAGCTGAAAGCGACAGCGGTGAAGTAATGCGACAGTGCTGACCCAAAAGGCCGTCTGTCTTCAAGATAGGCGCAACATATAGTGTGGAAAAAGTGGTCAAGTGCACATATACGGAGACGAACGAGGGCGTCCCCATCCTTTTTTTGGGACGCCCTCGTTTTTATTGGGCGATGAAGCGCTTGGCGAGCGCATCGGCCCACACGTTGGCGCCTTCTGCGGTCGGCAAGTCGGTTTGCGGGTCGACGTAGCGGTTCAGTTCCTCGCTGTTTGCATCCGGCCAGGCGGGCCAATGGTTGATATAAGGATAACCGTTCTCTTTCGCGAACGCTTCAAGCTGCTCGACTTGCCGCGGATAGTAGGTTGCGTTGTAAATCGGGTTCGGCGGCTGCAAGATCACGACCGCATTCGGGGCCGCCGATTTGAGTTGGTCGATGATCGATTGGATGTGGGCAAGCGTGTCGTCGATCGTCACGACGCCGTTGTCATTTAATAAAAACGGCTCCAACAAGACCAGATCGGGCTTATCCTTGGCCCAGTCGGCGGCGATGCGCTGTCGGTCGGCGTCGGCGGTCGTCAAGCCCTCGTATTCGTGGACGGTGATGTGAAACACGCCTTTCCCGTAGGCGTCATCGAGCGCTTGTTTCAACCGCTCAGGCCAGCCGCCGTTTTCTGGTGTTGATTCGGAGCCAGCGATGACAAGGCGGATCGGACGGTGTTCCTCCACCGCCCGCTTGATGGCAGCTTGCGCGGCCGCTGGCAGCTGCCTAGCGCGGGCGAGGATCACTTTCGTTTGGCTCGTCTCCGTTTCCTGCTTGGCGGATGTTTCGACTTTCGCCCGCGCCGCTTGCACGGTGGCTTCGATTTTTCGCTCCCAGTACAAGTGACCGGTGATCAGAAAGGCAAGGCAAGCGGCGGTGAGCAAAAGGATGAAGACGAAGTTTCTCAACGGTTCTCTCCCCTTTTCTCTATCAGAACGCTTCCCGCGATCGGGAAGCCGTTTTTGGTTACTTGTATTGATAGTAATAATAATACCCGCCGTCGCGGTGCTTCCGCTTGTTCAAGACAACGCCGAGCAGTTTGGCGTTGGCCGCTTCGAGCAGCTCCTTCGCCTTGACGGCCGCCTCGATTTCCGTGCCGCCGCTTTCGATGACCAAGACGGTGCCGTCGCATTGATTGGCTAAAATTTGCGCGTCTGTCACGGCCAAGACAGGCGGAGTGTCGAAGACGACAAGGTCAAACGTCTCATACAGCTGTTCGAGGCATTGCGCCATCGCTTTCGAGCTGAGGAGCTCGGCGGGGTTGGGCGGAATCGGGCCCGACGTCAAAACCGACAAGTGATCGATTTCGGTCGCTTGGCACGTCGGCAACAGCGGCGCCGAGCCCGTCAAAACGTTCGTTAATCCCATGTAGTTGTTTAACCGGAAGGTGTAATGGACCGTCGGTTTGCGCAAATCAGCATCAACAAGTAGCGTCTTTTTCCCTTGCTGGGCGAAGACGACCGCCAAGTTCGCCGCCGTGGTCGATTTTCCCTCGCCAGGTCCGGTTGACGTGACAATTAGGGAGCGGAGCGGCGCATCAATGAATGAAAATTGGATATTCGTTCGAATCGTTCGGTATTGCTCCGCGATGGGCGATTTTGGATCTTCCGCTGTAATTAAATTTCGCCCCAATCGTTTTAGTTGTTGACGATTGCTACGAGCCAATGGTTTCACCTCTTGTTTGTGGAATGGCGGTTTCGCGTTTCGCTTTTTGCCCGCCTTCCGCCGTGATCAAACTGACCGCACCGAGCACCGGCAGGCCGAGATGTTTTTCGACGTCTTCTTCCGTTTTGATCGTGTTGTCCAAATATTCAAGCAGGAACGCAAGCCCGACACCCGTCATCAAGCCGACGACAAAGGCGATGGCCATGTTCAGCAAAGGCTTCGGTTTGACCGGGGCTTGATGATCCTTCACTTCCGCTTTGGACAGAATCGTTACGTTGTCGATGTTCATGATTTTGACAATTTCGTTTTTAAACACTTCCGCGGTTTTGTTGGCGATCTTGACCGCCAAGGCGGGATCGGGATCTTGGACGGTGACCGAGAACACTTGCGAGTCTTTTTCGCTTGAGACTTGAATCTGTTCGTTCAGCTCGTCGATCGTCCGGTCAAGGCGGAGCTCGTCTTTCACTTTTTCCAAAATGGTCGGGCTTTTGATGATGACGCTGTACGTGTTAATGAGCTGCACGTTCGTTTGGATTTCATTGAAGTTGTAGAGCTGCTGCTCCGATTTCGCTTGGTTGACGAGAATTTGCGTCGATGCCTGATAAATCGGCGTTAATAGAAAATAGCTGACCACACCGCTTACAACGGTCGCTAGCGCGGTGATCAGCACGATGAGCCAAAGCCGTTTGCGCAATGTTTCGAACAGCTCACGCAGGCTGATCGTTTCTTCCACCAGTATTCCCCCTCTCTTGTCTGTCTCCTTCTTGGTTGACGTTCGCAGTACGTACGCTCCCTCTGATGCAAAATGGAAGGTTGTACTGCTGTTTCCTCCACAAGGACATCCCGATGTTCGACCTCTGTCCCGATCTTTCGAACATGAATCGACATTCCCATTATAGCGAATGGAAAGGGACATATCTAGCCGAAATCAGTACTAATTTTGGCGAAACGAAAAGGCCGCCTTGATTGGCAGCCCTTTTTTCGTTATTCATCTTTATTGTCTTTGTCGTTCGCATCCCGCGGGTCTTCAATCGGGTCTTCGCGGTCCGGAACCGTATCGCGCTCATCGTCGCCCGGTCCGTTGTTCGTGTCGTCTCCCGGCGGGAGTTGATTGTTTTGGTTGTCGTTCAAATCGGTATCGCGGTTGTCTGGGATGCCGTCATTGTCTTTGTCGTTGTCGACGTCATCGTTTTGGTTGATGTCATCGGCCGGGTTCATGTCTTGGTCGTTGACATCGTTTTGATTGTTGTTCGGCGGCGGCGGATTGTTGTTGTCGCGGTTCATATTGCATCCCGCCGCTAAAAAGAGGGCGACAAGAGCGCTGAACAGCCGGACCAGCAGCGCTTTTTTCTTCATCCTATCTGCTCCTTTCTGTTATTGTGGTGACCTTATGTAAGGCCGGTCCTTGTTTATCTTTCCCAGAAAGAAACTTTTCATTCGTTCGCTATATAGCGCAGCCGACAAAAAACGCGCTCCCCCGAAGGAACGCGTTTTGTTCAGTCAGCTCGTTTGTCGCCAAGAGCGAACATCAACTCCGTTTCGCAGACAAGCTCGCCGGCGACGGTGGCGATGCCTTTGCCTTTGCCGATGGCGCCGCGGGCGCGGAGGATTTCGACTTCCAAGCGGAGCTGGTCGCCCGGCTTGACTTGCTTTTTAAAACGGCAGTTGTCGATGCCGGCGAAAAAGGCGAGGCGGCCGCGGTTTTCCTCACTTTGCAGGAGGACGACGGCGCCGACTTGGGCGAGCGCTTCGACGATCAACACGCCGGGCATGACCGGGTATTCGGGGAAGTGGCCGGCGAAAAACGATTCGTTGGCGCTGACGTTTTTGATGCCGACGGCGCGCTTGCCTTCTTCGATTTCCAGAATGCGGTCAACAAGCAAAAACGGATAGCGGTGCGGGATGATGGACTGGATTTGCTGGATGTCAAGCATGGGCAAACTCCTTTCTCTTCTTGGGCGGCTTCATCAGCCGCGATCCGTTCCTTTCTCGACGATATCGATGATGTGCTTCCACGTGGACGGGCGGAATACATCGAGCGGCTTCCCATCGCCGATGGCGCTGTAGCCAATGACCGCGCCGGCGGCGAGGCTTATGGCCATCAACGCGGCGACGATGATGAGCCGAAGCCAAATCGGGATGAGCCGGGTGCGCGCGAACCGGCGCGGCGCAGCCGCTTCCCCTTCAGCCGAAAGAGCTTGGGCTTCCGGTTCGGCGGAAGCCGGCGGGCTCTTTCTTACTCGTCCTTTCCGCCTTGCCATCCGGGAAGACGGCGAGCTCATAGGTTCTTGATGCCTCTCGTCACTCATCGCGATCCTCCTTATGAGGAGCGCATGCCGTTAATCAGCCCGAGCATTTGTTCCGAGATGGAAATGGCGCGGGCGTTCAGCTGATACGCTCGGCTTGTCGCCATCAGGCCGACCATTTCTTCGCCAAGGTCGACGTTCGACTGTTCCAAGGCGCCTTGTTTGACGCCGATTTGGCCGCGCAAGTTGCCGTTCAGTTCTTCGGCCGCGCCTGGGACGTTGGGAAGCGCATAGACATTGCCGCCGCGGGCTTCCAGAAGTTGCGGACGGCGGATCACGGTGACGCCCAAATTGACGCGGGCGACGACGCGGCCGTCGGCATTGGTTGCCGTCAACGTCCCAGTCGGGGACATCTGCACGTCATGCGCATCGGCGGGAAGCACAATCGGCGCGTTCCTTTCATCAAGCACAAACAGGCCGTCGCTTGTCGTCAAAGCAAGCTCGCCGTTCATGGGCGCAAGCGAAAAGTTGCCGGCGCGGGTATAGCCGATCGTTGCGGCGCCGTTTTGATCGGCCAGACGGACGCGGAACCATTGGTTTTCGGCCGTCAAGGCAAAATCCAAGCGGCGGCCGGTTTCCACCAGCGCGCCTTGCTTGGTGATGAGCATCGTCGAAGCGAGACGCGCCCCGTTGCCATAGCGCACGCCAGGCGGCGTTTGCCGGGGCGCTTCGTCGTTCGGCAGGCGGTCGATTTGTTGGGTCAAGAGCTCGGCAAAGCTCGCTTCGCGCCGTTTAAAGCCGACGGTGTTGCTGTTGGCGATGTTATGGCTGATCGTATCGAGCCGCTCTTGCAAAGCGTTCATCGTGTTGGCGGCGGTGAGCATCGAGCGGAGCACGGGCTTGTCCCCCTTTCGTCATCATTTCAGGCGGCCGACTTCGTTGACGGCCTTGTCCAAGCTGCGGTCGTACGCTTGGACGATTTTTTGGTTTGCTTCAAACGTTCGGTAAGCCGCGAGCAAGTCGGTCATCGTCCGCTCGACATCGACGTTCGACCGCTCGAGAAAACGCTGTTTCACCGTATACGTCACATTGCCGGGCGCCTGCGGCAACGGCCCTGTCGTGCTGCGGAACAGGCCGTTTCCTTCCTTCACCAATGTTTGCGGATTGGCGGCGAATGCAACGCCGAGACGGGTGGCCGTCCCATTCTCATCGATGATCG
Source organism: Geobacillus sp. WSUCF1 (assembly GCF_000422025.1). Taxonomy (NCBI): domain Bacteria; kingdom Bacillati; phylum Bacillota; class Bacilli; order Caryophanales; family Anoxybacillaceae; genus Geobacillus; species Geobacillus sp. WSUCF1. The sequence continues at coordinate 14,451 of NZ_ATCO01000210.1, forward strand.
TTCCATCGTCGCGGACCGAGAACCGCTCGCTTGAGAGCGGAATGCGCTCGCCATTGGCATTAAGCACATACCAACCCTCTTGCGTCGTCAAGTAGCCGTCCGGACTTATGGTGAAATGACCGTTTCTCGTGTAGCGGACCTCGCCCTCACCTGTTTCGACGGCAAAAAACAGCGCGCCCCGCTGCCCGCTTGCCCGGTCGACGGGGACTTGTCCGTCCACAAGGGCGATATCGGTCGCCAAGCCGGTTTCTTTCACATCCCCTTGGCGGAAGTTCGGGATGAGTTCTTGCATATAGACGCCCGTAACGAGCGGCCCAATGACGGTTTGCGTCGGGATGGCGCGCCTTGAGGCGGTCGGGATCGGTTGATCCTCGAGGCGGCTCATCAACAGTTCCGGAAACGCTCTCATCGCTCCAGCATCGGCTTTGTATCCCGGCGTTTCGGCGTTCGCCAAATTGTTCGTCAACCAATCCACGCGCCGCTCTTGCGCCAACATGCCGCTCGCGGCGGTGTACAACCCTCTCAACATGACCAGCACCTCGCTTGTCCGATCGATCAGAAAAAGCCGCGGCCGCTCTTTGGGCAGCGGCAGATGGGGTGTTCCCTATGGTCAAGCGGGCGGCGCGTTGCCCTGCCGCTCCGCTCCTTTCCATTCCATACTTTCATTATAAGCGGGCAAAGGCAGCCGCGGCATCCCCCGCCATTCCTTTTTTGCCCGCCTCGCTTGTCCCGGCGGCGGTTGTATCCATTTTTCACGCCATGAGAAAAACGTCCTTCCAAAGCGGTCTGCGCCTGAATGACGCAAAAGGTTGACTCTATAAGGTTGATCCAGATGAACCATCTCTTGGCCAAAGGGCATGACGGCTTTGTGACATACTCCCACC